>CAIKNB010000072.1 GCA_903828685.1 Candidatus Uhrbacteria bacterium
ATGAAGCCGTGAACCAGGCCGAGCGCGCCATGAAGGAGCTGCTTGAGTCTTACCGCTATATAGGTTCGGTCAATCGCCAAATCGAGGTGCTCAAGCAAGTCGTCAACACCACCTCGCTCTCGTTGGTCAATCCGCAATCGTTGGGACGAGACATCATGCAATCGCTCATCGCCAATGCTGCGTCCAGCATCAATTCTGACCGCGCGCTGTTGCGCGTCATTTGCTTGGAAAAGCTGCGCACCGAAAGCGAGTTCCACCATTTTCCCAAAGAGCGTAAAGGCATCCGCATCGGCAACAAAGAGCTCAAGAAGTTCCACGACTTTGGCACTGCCCATGCTTTTCTACGGACGGATGACGGCGAAAACGCTCTGGTCGTGCCTTCGGACCGCAAAGGCTCAAAAGACAAAACTTTTCTGGTCGTGCTGGCTGATCCGGAAAAACTCAGCGACGTGGAAATCTCACTGCTCAAGGTTTTTGTTAACCAGGCTGAACTCGTGTATTACTCTTTGCTGCACCAAAAGGATCCTAATGCGCCGCTGGAGCAGGTCGAACAAGTGGCTGGCATGGCGCTAGGCGAAATTTCGTGAAACCTGTAACCTTTATCGACTATGACTTTAGCAGAATTGCGCCAGACATTCCTTGAGTTCTTCAAGACCAAAGGCCATGCGGTCATTCCGTCCGCATCTTTGGTACCGGAGAATGATCCGACCGTGCTGTTCACCATGGCCGGCATGCTTCCGCTTACCCCATATCTTAAGGGCCAGGCCCATCCCATGGGCGCGAGATTGGTAGATAGCCAAAAATGCATCCGCACCGGCGACATCGAAGAAGTCGGCGACAACCGCCATCTGACTTTTTTTGAGATGTTGGGCAACTGGTCGCTGGGCGATTATTTTAAACCCGAATCCATCAGTTGGTCGTATGAATTCCTGACCAGCAAGCAATGGCTGGGTTTGGATCCTGAGCGGATCTACATCTCCGTTTTTGCAGGCGATCAGGACGCACCGCGGGACGATGAATCCATCGAAATTTGGCAAGCGCAGTTTGAAATGAGCGGCATCGCGGCGGAACTCGGCACGGTTGGAAAAGATGAGCCCTCGTCAGCGACGAGCGGCGCACGCATTTTTGCTTATCCGAAATCCAAGAATTGGTGGCCTGATCCAAAGATGAAGGGCTTGTGCGGTCCGGATACGGAAATATTCTATGATACGGGCAAAGCGCACGACCCGGCATTCGGCGAAATCTGCCATCCGGATTGCGATTGCGGACGTTTCGTCGAAATCTGGAACAACGTGTTCATGCAGTTTTTGCGCGAGGAGGAAGGCGGACCGTTAAAGCCTTTGCCGAGCAGGAATGTGGATACGGGCATGGGATTGGAGCGTACGGCTGCGGTGTTGAATGGAGTACCGACCGTGTTCGATTTACCGGAATTCAAAACTCTGATTTCAGCCATCGAATTAAAGTCCGGCAAAAAATATGGCGCTGACGAGGAAAGCACCAGGTCCATGCGCATCATCGCAGATCATACCCGGGCCGCCACATTCATCATTGGCGATCAGCGCGGCGTTTTGCCGTCCAACGTGGGCCAGGGATATATCGTACGCCGACTCATCCGGCGTGCGGTGCGTGAGGGTCGCAGGCTGGGCATCACCGAGCCGTTCTTGTGGCAATTGGCCGAAGTGGTGATCGGCGAATTCGGCGGCCATTACACCGAACTGGAAACCAACCGCAATCGCATCGTCGAGGCCGTCAAGCAGGAAGAGGAAAAATTCGACAAGACCATCGAAAAAGGTTTGAAGGAATTCGAACGCATGATGGATGACCACGTCATTTCCGGCGAAGAAGCCTTTATCCTGTTTTCGACGTATGGTTTTCCGTTGGAGCTGACCGAGGAGCTGGTGGGAGAGCGCGGCGGCAACCTCGACGTCGCAGCTTTCAAACGCGAATTCGAAAAGCACCAGGAACTTTCGCGTACGGCGTCGGCTGGCGCGTTCAAAGGAGGTTTGGCCGACCATTCGGTTGAGACGACACGTTTGCACACGGCTACGCATCTTTTGCATCAGGCGCTGCGGCAAGTGCTGGGAGACCATGTGCAGCAAAAAGGCAGCAACATCACGGTGGAACGCTTGCGTTTCGATTTTACGCATCCGCAAAAGATGACGCCGGAAGAAATCCAGCGTGTGGAAGAAATCGTGAATGACGCCATCAAAAGAGATTTAACAGTCAAACGCGAGGAGATGCCGGTCGAAGAAGCGAAGAAGTCCGGTGCTATCGGATTGTTCGAACATAAGTACGGCGACAAAGTCAGCGTCTACACGGTCGGGGATTTTTCAAAAGAAATCTGCGGTGGTCCGCATGTGGAACATACCGGCGAGCTGGGGTCATTCAAGATCCAGAAAGAAGAGGCTGTATCTGCCGGGGTTCGACGCATCAAAGCGGCGTTGGTTTAAAATGATGACATTGACTCTTGGGTCAAGCGGTGTTTTAGTAATGAGCGTCCCTTATAACTTTTGGAGACAAAGCATGTTGGTAGATCAGAACCGCTGTACGATCCTGTATAGGGGAGTGGCCAGCGTCAAGACCATCCATAATGGCATGACCCATGTGGGTAAAAAAATCGTTTTGCCGTTTTGCGGCTTTCCTGCGCTGTTCCCGCAGCTCATATGCGGGGCCTTCCTCTACGATCCGGCGACGCAAAGGCCGGTTTCCCTTTTGAGATGCGCCCAGCAGTCTCCGGCTGACTTGTTCGCGGCTTATCGCTGTATCCTGGTTTTGGAACAGTTGGCTGAATTACGGCCTGAGACCCCGAGTAAGGTGCTGCAGGCAGTCAGGCGTTCGCCTTTCCCATGGCAGCCTTGTGCTCAAGCTGGCGATTTCAAACAGATTGTCGGCGAACCTGTGTGGGACGGCATCCTTGATTCAGTTCCGCCAGACGCAGAGCCAGCACTTCAGCGCATGGTCCATTGCGGCATGACACTGGATGTTGCTGCAATCCAAGCGGAAGTAGACGCTGGACGTGAAAATTTTTCGCCTTGGCTCTCTTTGCAGGGAATCAAAGATCCGCAGGCGCTTAAGGCGCAGCATGCCATCCGAATGGCGGAATTGTCGCCGTATCTCGGACCGTGGGATGGGTTTCTTAAGCTAGTCGGCCATCCGCGCAATGTCTGGATGGAAGAGCAATTCCACTTAGGGTTGCGTCGGGCGCTGGAACAAGGCACCACGGAGCAAGACCTGCTGTTGGGACTTGCCAGCATCTTTGAACAGATGGCCGAAGCGCAAGTAACGGTCGAACTTTACCAGATGAATAGCCAGCTTTCGCAAAATACACTGGCTGATCATTTGGACGCCTTGGTGGTTGATGTCTCCGGCTTTCTCGTCCGACTCGCAAGAGAGGAGGCGATAAAGAGGCATAGCCTGAAAGGTCTAGCTGTATTGAAGAACATGTTTCAGACCAAAGGCAGAAGCGTCCCGCTTACCGCCGAGGAATACGGAAAAGTGCTGCGTACCAGGTATTGCGAGATGGTGCGTAAAGCCATTCCGGTTTCGACTTTCTAGAGCCTTGATGAACTCAAGGCTCTTATATTTGACCCTTTATCCTCAAACCTGCTATTATTTTCAGATAATTTCAATCAAAAACACGCTTTTCAAACCAAGCATGTACACCAAACAAGCCATTTATGGGAGCATCCAATAATCCTGGAAACAAGGATTTTTTAGTAGTTAAAGGCGTCGTCGAGGAGGCGCTGCCTGCCGCGGCCTTTCGGGTCAAGTTGGACAACGGCCACATGATTTTGTGTCATTTAGCAGGAAAATTGAGGATGAACCGCATTCGTCTGACTCCGGGAGACGAGGTCCAAGTCGAGATCACCCCCTACGATTTGACAAAAGGAAGGATAACCTATAGATTATAGCTCACTTGACATAAAATCATCTCTTGTCTACACTCGCGTGACCATATTGAAGCGCCTATGAAAGTAAGATCCTCTGTCAAAGCCATGTGTCGGGATTGCCAAATCGTGCGTCGCAAAGGTCGCGTCGCGGTTATTTGTAAGAAAAACCCCAAACATAAACAACGGCAGGGGTAAGCAAATGGTTAAACCCCGGCTGAACGGTCCATCAACATGCATAATCAAAAAGTTAACAATTCAAAATACGAGATTGCGATCGGTGAACGCAATTTTTAATTTTGTTTCCAACCATTGACCATATGGCACGTATCGCAGGCGTTACTCTCCCGGCCCAAAAACGAATCGAAGTCGGATTGACATATATTTATGGCATCGGTTCTGTCACGGCCAAGAAGATCTTAAAGGAAGCCAAGCTGTCTCCGGATATTCGCGTCAAGGATTTGACCGAGGTTCAGGCCAACATGCTGCGTGATTACGTGGAAAAGCATTTTAAAGTCGAAGGCGAATTG
>CAIKNB010000073.1 GCA_903828685.1 Candidatus Uhrbacteria bacterium
CCGTGGCCGTGCTGCCCGAGATTGAGGAGACCGAAATCACCATCAATACCAAAGATTTGCGCATCGACACGTTTTGCGCCGGCGGCAAAGGCGGACAATCGGTCAACACCACGTATTCTGCCGTGCGCATCACGCACATGCCTTCCGGACTCGTGGTGAACTGCCAGGATGAACGTTCGCAGCTGCAAAACCGCGAACGCGCCATGGGTATCTTGCGCGCGCGTTTGTGGGAATTGGAAGAGGAGAAGAAGCGCAGCGAGCTGGACGCGGAACGCCGCGCACAGATCGGGCATGCGGAGCGCGCGGAAAAGATCCGCACCTACAACTATCCGCAGGACCGCATCACGGATCATCGCATCAAACATTCGTGGCACAACATTGCGACCATCATGGACGGCGCTTTGGACGAAGTGATCAAAGCGTTGAAAGCCGGCAAGCAAGGGAACGAGGAAGACGAAGAATAAAAATAGAGCAACAGCACGACCGAATAAACCTTGATTGAGCCCCAATCAGGCTTTTTCATATGCGGTCGGGGATTTGACAGAAACGACTAAATATGGTTGGATAACCTATTCCCTAGAATTTGTCGGGGAAATTGGCTCAACATAGCACCTTGCAATCGGAAGGTATTGAGGTAGAAGGCCATGAAGACTCTTCAATTGATGTTTTGTTGCGGACTGATGCTGAACATTGCAGGCTGCGGCGACAACTCCACCGGTCCGCTTACGCCTGTACCAACCGTCGACGCGGCTCCGACCCACGATGCAGCAAACGAGGCTGCACCCGAAGCGGCTGTCGACGCGGCTCACGGAGTGGCTGTGACGGCCGACTGGTGTGCCAAGGTAACGGCAGACCACGCCGAAGTGGTCTTCGTTCCGCCGCATCCCAAGGGTGTCGGTTTCCTGGAGCTGGCAGCCGGGCTCGTCTATCCGAACTGGGTCAACAAGCCCAATCAGGACTACGCCAACCCGTACTGCGTCGCGGCCTTCGAAACCGACGACCAGCTCAATTGCGACCTGGGCGGCGGTTATCCGGGCACGGTTATCACGTTCAACTTGGGCCAGGGCGACGGCACCAAGACCACGCCTATCACGCACTGGTTCGTGGAGTCGAACGACGCCGGCCAGACCACGATTTTCGGCCAAGCCGCGGGTTGTGTAGGCCCCAAGCTCCTGGGCTCGTTCTACGACGGCCAAGCCCATGACGCCTTCGCGGTGAAGGACGGCCAAGTCGTCTTCACCATTCCGGTTCAGTGATCGTCTTCCCCCGCAAGATTCGCGTCTTGCGGGGGTGTTTTTTATCCCTTGCCAAGCCGCCAAACATCTGCTAAATTGCGTGGGCTAAATCCATTACCCATCTGTCCCAATTAAGGTGACCGGCGCCTCCCCATACGCGCAAGCCTATCGGGTCCGGCATCGAGACAGACAGGCCAAAAGGCGGAATTATTATGACCAAGATCCCTACGCTTGTAGACATGCTGCAAGCCGGCGCCCATTTCGGGCACCAAACGTCCAAGTGGCACCCCAAGATGGAAAAATACATCTACGGTGACCGCCAGGGCATCCATATCATCAACTTGGAGGAGACGCAGAAGGCGCTGGAAGCAGCGCTCGGTTTCGCCAAATCCGTATCGCAGCGCGGCGGTAGCGTGCTCTTCGTGGGCACCAAGAAACAGGCCGTGGAGATCGTGAAAGCCGCAGCTTTGTCCTGCAACATGCCGTTCGTGAACAAACGCTGGCTGGGCGGCACGCTGACCAACTTTTCGGTCATTGCGCAGCAGCTCCGGATGTACAAGGATCTCAAACGCAAGCAAGAAAAGGGCGAACTGGCAAAATACACTAAGCTGGAACAGATGCGTTTCGCCGAAAAAATCGCCAAACTCGAAAACGACATCGGCGGAATGCAGGACATGGTGCGCATTCCTGAAGCTATTTTCATCATGGATATCCGCAAGGACAAGAC
>CAIKNB010000074.1 GCA_903828685.1 Candidatus Uhrbacteria bacterium
ATGAAAAATCTGGCCGAAAAGAAGGCTCTAGAACCGGATATCGAAGCCGAACTCAAAGCTGCGATCGAAACCTGGAACAAAACCTACCAGGCTAAATAAACCGCCATGGCCTTATCCACCCGATTAATCCGCTATCGCATCAAATCCGTAGGCAACATGCGCAAGATCACCAAAGCTATGGAGCTGGTGGCTGCGGCCAAGATGCGCAAGGCAGTCCAACTGACCTTGGCTTCGCGCGACTACGCACGCACGATCCGCGACCTGGTGGCTGAAACCACCGGTCTGGTGGATCCGCGTTCGCATGCGCTGTTAGCCGGCAGGCCGATAGCCAAACACACCATTCTGGCCATCGCTGCTTCGGATCGCGGACTGTGCGGGAGCTTCAATGCCCAGCTGTTGCGCAAGACCATGGAATTCCTCAAAATGCGCAGCGAGCAGGTCAGCATCGTGACCATCGGCAAACGTACGGAACAAACCGTCAAACGCGCAGGTTATCCGATTTTGGCGTCCTTCGAATCCGTTTCCAA
The DNA here is from genome assembly GCA_903828685.1 of Candidatus Uhrbacteria bacterium. Classification (GTDB taxonomy): domain Bacteria; phylum Patescibacteriota; class Patescibacteriia; order 2-12-FULL-60-25; family 2-12-FULL-60-25; genus CAIKNB01. Next base: position 528 of record CAIKNB010000074.1, read on the forward strand.
TGCGCCATCTTTCGATCGCTCCGCGCCCATCGGCGATTTACTCTACGCGGAATTCACTTCCGGGCGCGCGGACCGCATCTTCATGGCTTACATGGATTTCAAGAATGCTCTGGTGCAGACTCCGACCTTGGCTCAGCTCTTACCTGTGATTTCCGAAGCCGAGCTCCCTAAGACGCTGACCGAGGCCGAAGCAGGGGAGTTGGATGAGCCCAAGGCGCTGTTTGAACCTCCGGCCACCGACTTGCTGGACATCTTGCTGCCGCGTCTCCTGGAAACACGCATATATCAATCCTTGCTTGAATCAGCAGCGTCAGAACATTCCGCGCGCAACACGGCCATGCATAGCGCCACGGAGAACGCCACCAATATGCTGCAGGATCTGACGTTAACCTTCAACCAAGCGCGGCAAGCCATGATTACCCGCGAAATCTCGGAAATCTCCGCCGGCAAAGCGGCTCTCGAATAAACACTCAACCAACAACCAATATGAGACACGGAAAAATCACACAAGTCATCGGTCCAGTAGTGGACGTGACATTCGACGAAGGCGGCGCGCCTGCCATCTACACCGGATTGCATGTCGACAATCATGGCGAAAAGCTCGTGCTCGAAGTCGAGCAACATTTGGGCGGCGGCGAAGTACGCTGCATCGCCATGTCTTCCACCGACGGTCTGCAGCGCGGCATGAATGCCGAGGATACGGGAGAACCCATCAGCGTGCCCGTGGGCCGCGAGACATTGGGCCGCATGTTCAACGTGAGCGGCGATGCCATCGACGGTCTGGCGCCGGTCAAAGCCAAAAAGAAATATCCGATCCACCGCGCGGCGCCGGCGTTCAAGGATCAATCCACCAAAGCCGAAATCCTAGAAACCGGCATCAAAGTCGTAGACCTAATCTGTCCGTTCTTGAAAGGCGGAAAGATCGGTTTATTCGGCGGCGCCGGCGTGGGCAAGACCGTGGTCATCACCGAGCTTATCCGCAACATCGCTTCGGAACACGGCGGCTTCTCGGTCTTTGCCGGAGTCGGCGAACGCTCGCGCGAAGGCAATGATCTGTACCGCGAAATGAAAGAGTCAGGCGTATTGGACAAGACGTCGCTGGTCTTCGGCCAGATGAACGAACCGCCGGGAGCCCGCGCGCGCATCGCCTTGACCGGACTTTCCATCGCCGAATACTTCCGCGATGAGGAAAATCAGGACGTGCTGCTGTTCATCGACAACATCTTCCGCTTCACCCAGGCAGGTTCCGAAGTCTCGGCTTTGCTCGGACGCATTCCTTCGGCCGTGGGCTACCAGCCGACGTTGGCCACGGAAATGGGAACCATGCAAGAACGCATCACCTCGACCAATAAAGGTTCCATCACTTCGGTGCAAGCCGTGTATGTGCCGGCCGACGACCTGACTGACCCGGCTCCGGCCACCACCTTCAGCCACTTGGACTCAACCGTGGTGTTGGCGCGCTCCCTGGCTTCGCTCGGCATTTATCCGGCCGTGGATCCGCTGGATTCGTCTTCTACGATCCTTGATCCGAACATCGTGGGCGAACGCCATTATCGCGTAGCGCGCGGCGTGCAGAAAGTTTTGCAGCGTTACAAAGATCTGCAGGACATCATCGCCATCATGGGCATGGAAGAGCTTTCCGAAGACGACAAGATCGCCGTGTCCCGCGCGCGCAAGATCCAGAAATTCCTGTCACAGCCGTTCCATGTGGCAGAAGTCTTTACCGGAACCGCTGGCAAATACGTAAAGCTTGAAGACACAATCCGCGCCTTTGAAGAGATTTTGGAAGGCAAGCATGACGACAAGCCTGAACAGGCTTTCTACATGAAGGGTGGGATTGAGGAGGTAACCGCATAGCGATTGCTTATGATCAACTTTGAGCTCATCACGCCTGAACGCGTGCTCTATCGCCAGGAAGCCGACCGGGTGACTTTGCCGACTTCGCAGGGCGAAATCACGATACTGCCCGGTCATGCGGAATTGGTGGCTGCACTAGTGCCAGGCATCGCCAAACTCAAAGTTGGAACACGTGAGGAAGAAGTTGCAGTATCCGGAGGCTTTATCCAAATCAGCAAAAACAAAGTCCGCGTCTTAGCCGACACCGCCGAGCGCGGAGAAGAGTTGGATTTGACTATCATCGAACAAGCCAAACAACGAGCAGCAAAAGTCATGCGCGAAGCCGTGAGGCTCGACGATAATTCATACTCCGCTGCCGTTGCCGCCATGGAACGCGAATTGGCTCGCTATAAACTGGCGCAACGTCGCCATGCGCCGCGCTCCGGCCATGCGGTTGACAAAGCATCTCTACCGCAGGACGAAAACCCGGTATAATTAAGCATGCGCCTCTTCGTCGGCATTCCGGTCAGCCAAAAGTTAAGGGATCACTTAATACGGTCCTGGTCTGAGTTGCCGGAAAAACCCGGGAAATACCGCCCGACGCCGCCGGAAAATTGGCATTTGACGCTCTGCTTCCTCGACGAAGTAGCCGAAGAAAAAGTGCCAACCTTGGTTGAACTTGTGAGCCAAAGTACGCAGCAACCCCCACAAGGGGTTCTTTTGATTAATCGTTTCGAGACCTTCCCGGCCAAACATCCGAGCCATGTCACGGCGCGTGCTTTTCCGGAACAACAGGAATCCTGGAAGCATTTTGTGACGCAGCTCTGCGACTTCTGTTCGTTGGCCGCGCCGCGCGTTGACCGCAAGCCCTGGTTCCCGCACGTTTCCATCGGCCGCGCAGAAAGAGGCGCCGTCCTGCCTGCCTGGCAGCGCGGCATCGAGACTTTCGAATGGAAGCCCGAGGAATTCTGTTTGATGAAAAGCACGCTAACCTCGCAAGGTTCAGTCTATGAATGCCTCGAAAAAATCTCCTTCGACCTTTGAGTGCTTCGGCTTGGTCGTGCAAGGCTATGCAACGCCGGAAGCGCTATCTTTATTGTTGCGCGGAATCGCCGACGGCAAACAATGCATGGCCGTGACGGCTAATCCGGAAATCCTGTTGTACGCTAAGCGCCATGCCGATTATTGGAATACTTTGCGACAAGCTGATTTGCGTTTAGTGGATAGCTTTGGGCTGCAACTCGCAGGCAGACTTAAAGGCGCAAAAACGTCGCGCTTGCCCGGCGTGGACTTTGCGCAACGGCTGATAGCTGAAGCCGCAACACGCAGCTGGAAGGTCGCGCTCATCGGAAGTTCGGAAGGCGTGGCCGACAAAGCCGCTTGGGAGTTGCGACGTAAATATCCGAATCTACAAGTCATGGCCGAGCAAGGCGGCAAAGTTGCTGAAGACGGTTCGGATGACGAAAGCGGCGCCGAAGCGCGCTTCAGGCTCACGCAATTTGCGCCTGATGTGGTGCTCGTGGCGTTTGGACATCCGCGCCAGGAAGCGTGGATCGTGCGCAATTTGCACGATATGCCGAGTGTAAAAATTGCCGTCGGCGTAGGCGGCACACTGGATTATTGGAGCGGCAAGGCTAAACGTGCGCCAAGTTGGATGCAAAAACTCGGTTTGGAATGGATGTATCGTCTGCTCGTTGAACCCAAACGCTGGCGCAGGATACTGGATGCGGTCATGGTCTTTCCGTTTTACTTTATATTGGATATGCTGAGCGGGAACAGGCTACAAAAAATATGATCGTCAAAATCGTCAACGCCACAAAAATCCGTAACACCATAGATACGGATTTTTCCAGCGTAGGTACGCACGCTGATTATCCCTACATCCCATTGGGTGAGATGTGGCTGGATAAGTATTTGAAAGACGAAAAAACGTTGTTTTTGGAGTTGGTGAAGTTGGAACGCTCCATGCGCGGAAAACCTTTCAGGCTTATCCGCGAAAAAGCCAAAAAGACGCTGACCGCTTCAAAAAAGGGGAAACCGGTCGTGATGAAGACAGAAAAGCGCGCCGCTTTGAAGATCTGCTATGTTGACGGCGCAAGCGTGCGCAATAATCTTGACCCGTATTTTCTGCTGGGCGGACACGATCTGGTGTACAGCTACATCCCGAAACACGAAATCTGGATTGACACGCGCTCGGACAAGACGGATTGGAAATACACTTTGATCCACGAAATGCATGAACGCGAACTCATGCAGAAAGGCATGGCGTATGACAACGCCCACGATTTTGCTTTGGCCGCAGAGCGCATGGCCCGCCGCGCCGACGGTGTGGCTGATTTCATCCGAGGATAGATATGCAGCCTCCCAAACATTTCAGACAATCAGTCAGCATGTGCGGACCTGCGAGTTTGAAGATACTGCTTTCGCATTTTGGGAAAGATTATTCGGAAAAAGAACTTGCACTGCTTTGCAACTCCACGATTGAACACGGTACGGATCACGCCAACCTGATACAAGTCACAAAGGATTTGGGGTTTGACGTCGAATCCGAATCTTCGGCAACGATCGATGAGTTACGAGAGTTGGTGAAAAAAGATATTCCAGTAATCGTAGGATGGTGGTCAGTGGATGACGATCACTATTCAGTGGTCTACGACGTAGATGACGAATTCGTATATCTAGTGGATCCGGAAATTGACGAGCCCACGCGCAAAATCGCAATCCATGAATTTGAAAAAATATGGTTTGATTTTGACGGCCCCCTGGAACGCCGCGACGAACACTGGATGATGGCCGTGACCAAGGCCTGAAGTAGACAAAACATTCATTTACACGTAATCTAGCCGCATTATGAGCGATAAATTTCGCGTACGTTTTGCGCCCAGTCCCACGGGCTTTTTGCATATCGGCAGCTTGCGCAGCGCCCTATACAACGAACTCTTTGCGCAGCATCACGGCGGCACATTCATCTTGCGCATCGAAGACACGGACCGTGCGCGTTTTGTCCAAGGCGGGATTGAGAATATCTGCAACTCGCTCAAAGCCTGCGGCGTCATTCCGCGCGAAGGCGTGTGGCTGGACGAGAAAGGCGCGATTATCGAGCGCGGCGAATACGGGCCATACATCCAGAGCCAACGCATTGAGCGTCACAAGGCTTACGCCAAAAAACTCGTGGACACAGATAAGGCGTATTATTGCTTTTGTTCGGAGTTGCGGCTGGAAGAACTGCGTAAAGAACAGCAGCTTGCCGGCCGTCCGACGCTGTATGACGGCAAGTGCCGCGCCCTGACGCCAGCCGAAGCCGAAAAACGAATTGCCAATAGCGAACCGCATGTCATCAGACTCAAGCTGCCCAAACAAGGCACTATCTCGGCTTGGGACGTCATCCGCGATGAAATCAAATTTGATTGGGCGCTGATCGACGACGCTGTCGTCATCAAAACCGACGGCTATCCGACTTACCATCTGGCCGCCACATGCGACGATCATGACATGGAGATTTCGCATGTCATCCGCGGAGAGGAATGGATCTCCAGCTTGCCCAAGCATGTCTTCATCTACGAAGCTTTTGGCTGGACGCCGCCCAAGTTCGCGCATCTGCCGCTACTCTTGAACGCCGACCACTCCAAACTCTCAAAGCGCCAGAACGACGTAGCCGTAGCGGATTATCTGAACAAAGGCTACCTGCCGAGCGCTTTGCTTAACTTCGTGGCGCTCCTGGGCTGGAACCCGACAGGCGACCGCGAAATCTACACGCACGAAGAGCTGACGCAGATGTTCGACCTGGCCAAGGTCAACAAATCGGGCGCCGTGTTCAATCTGGAAAAACTCAACTGGCTGAACGAGCGTTACATCAAATCCATGACTGCGGAGAATTACCTAACCATCGTCAGTCCGTTAGTGCAAGACAAGACAGATGACCACAGCTTTGCGGATCGCTGCCTGCTGTTGGTGCGCGACCGCGTGACCTTGCCCGGAGACGTGGTGGCGCTGACGCAGAATCTGTTTAAGGACAAACTCGATTATTCCAAAGCGAGTCTGACGTGGAAGACCCAGCCCAAAGTCCAAGCACGGGAAAGACTGCAAGCGGTACGCGAGCTGCTGGAAGGAGTAACTGACGCTGATTTTGTGCAAAGCGGCGCACGCGCCACGTTCGAAACCGACATCAAACAACTCATCGCGAACAAAGGCTGGGGCAACGGCGACACGCTGTGGCCTTTGCGCGTAGCGCTTTCGGGCGAAGAAAAATCCCCAAACCCTTTCGAGCTGCTCGAGACCTTGGGCAAGCGACGCAGTTTGGACCGCATAGCCGCGGCTTTCCAAGCTCTCGCCGACTAGACGCTCATACGCAGAGCGGGCATAATACGGGCATGGCGCTTAAGCGTACTGTTTTGATAGCGTGTTCCGTTCTAGCCGCATCAGCGGTTATGAGCGGTATTTTTTTTCCTACGCATAACGTCCAAGCGCAAGACGATTCAGGCAACGCTGCCAAACAGCAAGTCGACCAGCTGAACAACCAGGTCAAAGACAAACAATCACACGTCGACCAACTGAACAGCTTGATCAACAAATACCACGACACCATCCAGCAGCAGGAAAACCAGCAGGCTACACTGCAGAACGACATCATGCTTTTGGACAACCGCGTCAGCCAAACCGAGCTCAACATCGAGCGCATCAAGACCCAACAGGACCTGGCACGGTTGCAGATCCAGGCGCTGGATCAGCAGATTGACGACCAAACAAAACACATCGGGGTACAAAAAGATTACGCGGCCGAGCTCATCCGTCAGATCAACTCGGCCGATAACGTTCCGGCTTTCGAGATCTTGCTCACCAAACCTTCGCTTTCTTCGTTCTTCGACCGTTTGGAGGAAACCAAGAATTTGCAAGGTAAATTGGGCGACGCTTTGGATAAGGTCAAGGACTATAAAAAAACGCTACAAGCCGAAAAGGACCAGCAAAACCAAAAACGCCAGGCCTTGGAACAGGAAAAAAAGGATTTGAATAAGCAGCAGATGGATCTGGAGTCGGAGAAGAATTTTAAGATATCATTGGCCGCCGAAACGCACCTCAAGCAATCCGAGTACGAACGCATGCTGTACGAACTCCAGCAGCAGCAGCAAGCCACGACAGATGAGATTTCGAATCTGGAAGAGTCGCTCAAGGACAAACTGGATACCGCCGACCAGTCGCTCTCGCGCGGCGACGTGCTATTGGACTGGCCGCTCAAGCCGATCAGCGACATCACTATCACGGCGCATTTCCACGATCCCAATTATCCGTTCCGCAACCGCTTCGAACATCCGGGTACGGATTTGCGTTGCGACGTGGGTACGCCGGTCTATGCGGCAGCTGGAGGCTACGTGGCATGGACCAAACAGGGCAGCGCCTACGGCAACTACCTGATGATTGTTCATCCTTACAACCTCGCCACCATCTACGCGCACCTGACGCGCTTTGCGGTCAAACCCGACACCTATGTGGAACGCGGCGACCTTGTCGGCTATTCGGGCGGCAAACCAGGCATGCCCGGCGCCGGACTTTCCACCGGTCCGCACTTGCATTTCGAGGTGCGCCAAAACGGCATTCCGGTCAATGCTGAAAATTTTCTGCCCTCTCTTCCAGGAGATGGCGACAACTAGGCTTTAAGCATCTCTTCCAATTCGGCCAAGGTCGAAACCCTGACCAACTTGGAACGCAATTCCGTAAAATCTATGTTCGGATATTGGGCCTTGAGCTCTTTTTTGAAATAAAACGGCAAATGCTTGCGCAGATTGACCAAACCTTTTTCGCCGTAACGTTCTACTTGGTAGCGCGCATGACGCAGGACGACATCGATGCGGTCTGCCATCTTAGGTGCGGCGCCTGCCCGGGCACCCGCGAGGGGTGCCCCTACGCGCTCAATGATCTCCCCGAACACCCAAGGATTACCCAACGCGCCGCGGCCGATCATGACGCCGTCAGCATGCGAAATCTCAAGCGCATGCTGCGCCGATTCCGCATCTACCACGTCGCCATTTAGGAGCAGGGGAATGGAAATCGCTTTTTTTGCGTCTGCCACGCGTTGCCAGTTCGCTACGCCCGCATAACCTTGTGAGCGCGTACGGCCATGCACGGTGATGAGATCAGCTCCGGCAGCTTGGATGACTTTAGCGAATTCCAGGATCTCATCGTCTTGTGACCAACCGAGACGCGTTTTGACGCTAACTGGGACTTTGACCGCGTTCTTTACAGCTGTGATTATGGCCGCGGCTTTTTCCGGCTCGCGCATCAAAGAAGAACCGTCAAAGTTCTCCACGATCTTTCTCACTGGACAGCCCATGTTGATATCTATGCCGTCGACGTGGAATTTTTCTTCGAGGATCTTTGCGGCTTCGGCCATGATTGCAGGATCGGAACCGAATATCTGCTGGACAATGGGGCGTTCAAAATCCGAAATCTCGGCCATGGCCAGAGTCTTCTCGTTGCCGCGCACTAAAGCCACGGACGAAATCATTTCACGCCAGATATAGGGTACGCCAAGCTCCTTGCAGATGCGGCAAAACGGCGCATCTGTCAGATCCGCCATGGGCGCCAACGCGACAATCGGCTTCGGTGCCTTTTTCCAGTCCAACATGCTGGCGAAAATAGCACATCTCAGATAAAAAAGAAACCTCCGGATGTCAGCCGGAGGTGAAGCAGATACGATTACATCGTTATGTAGGTGGAAGCCAAAGCTCGTCGCATGCCTTGAGAATTCGCTCGATTGCTTGCGGAGTTTTCTCGCCGAGGTAGTCACTATAGTAGACTGCCACGCTCATCGGTGTACCGGTAGTGTCGAAACCAATCGAAAATTTTTGGCCTAGACGTTCCACCGGCGTATCGCCGTCTGAGTTCTTCAGAAAAGCGAAACGGCCTCCATATCCTCGCTCTACCAAGTCAGCCGCAAACGATCGGTATTCGGTACACGAATGCAGACGAGAGACCTCGAAAACGACTTTATCAATGCGTCTCTTACTGATGAACAGATCGATGAGACCCGGGATCTTATCAGCCTTGTGCAAGCTAACGCCGTCGTCGTTGATTAAAAGTACATTCTGCATCATGGGATCCGCATTACTCGGATACTCCATGGAAAGAAGATAACCGCTGATTCTTTCGCAGTCACCTGGAATACATCGGACTACGTCATGCAGATGCCGAGAATTGAGATTTGAGAATTCAATGCGCTTTTCCATTCTGTCCTCCATTCATAGACGACTGAATTTAAGCAAATTCCGCACTCAATGTCAACCGGGTCTGAGTCACCCCTACAAATTATCAGCTGATTATGCCATCATACGCCCATGCCAGAATTCAAGCTCAAAAAACCCTATCAACCGTCAGGCGACCAGCCCGATGCCATCGCCAAGCTCATTGCCGGAATCGAACATGGCGCCAAATTCCAGACGCTCCTGGGCGCCACCGGTACAGGCAAGACCTTTACCATGGCCAACGTCATCCAGGAGGTAAAGAAGCCCACGCTGGTCATAGCGCATAACAAGACTTTGGCCGCGCAGCTCACCAACGAATTCCGCGAATTCTTCCCGGACAATGCCGTGGAATATTTCGTGTCGTATTACGACTACTACCAGCCCGAGGCATATATCCCGAAGTCTGACACGTACATCGAGAAAGAGGCCATGATCAACGAGGAGATCGACCGTTTGCGCCACAGCGCCACGCAAGCGCTCCTCACGCGCCAAGACGTGATCATCTGCGCCAGCGTGTCATGCATCTACGGCTTAGGCGCGCCACAAGCCTACGAAGCCACGGCCATCCACGCCAAAGTCGGCGAAGACGTGAAACGCGAAAATATCATGGGACGCCTGGTGGAGATGCAATTCGTGCGTTCCAACACGACCGACCTGACACGCGGCATGTTCCGCGCCGTGGGCGGCATGCTGGAGATCATGCCGGTGAACGAAGAGGTGATTTACCGTCTAGAAGCGCCGCGCGGCACCATCGAAGCCATCGTGGCGCTCGATCCGGTATCACGACGCATCAAACACGAACTCCAGGACGTGTGGCTTTTTCCAGCCAAACATTTCATCACCCTGGGTCCGGAACGCGAACGCGCACTAAAGGATATCCGCACCGAACTTGCCTTACGGCTCAAGTGGTTCGAAAAAAACGGCAAGCTGCTTGAA
>CAIKNB010000075.1 GCA_903828685.1 Candidatus Uhrbacteria bacterium
GAGTGCCTGGAGTACGCCCTGAGCAATGGAGAAAAGTTCGGCATCTGGGGCGGTATGAGCGAACGTGAGCGCCGGCGTCTGCGACGGGCCCGCGCGCTTGAGCGTCGCCAGGCTGCATAGCTCGAGCCATCAGCGATCTCCAGCACGGCGCGGGCCGTTTCCGGAGTCATGACGCACACGAGGCGGCCTTGCGCTTGCCCGGCATCGAGCATGTCTTGCCACCACTTGCGGGCGGAGTTGGGCAGCTCTGTCGAGACCTCGCCCCAGACGATTCCGGGCAGCGGCGGCAAATCCCTGAACTTCAGGGTTTTTGAAGCCGTTGCTTTGGCGCGCAGCGCCTTGAGTACGAGGCAATCCGCATCTTCCATGAAAGCCGTGAAACTGGCGCTCATCTCCTCGCGCAATCGCGCATATGCGCTGCGCAAATCGATCGTCGCGTCTTCTCCGTCGTCCACGACCAAGATGGTCATGAAGTCGTCGGGCTTCTGCATCCAACGCGCCACAGGAGGCGCTTCGCGCTTGAAATTGCGCGGACGGGGCAGTTGTCTGACTTCGGAAACGCAATTATCCGGTTCGACGCGTAGGACATGCGTCTTCATCCATTCCTTTGCGCTCTTCACGATTTCGATCGTTGATTCCTCCAATGCACGAGCTTCGGGCATGACCTGGAACAGCGTCTCGATATTGCGCTGCTCAGGCGCCAGCACCGTGACGATAGCTCCATGATCCACGACGTAGATCACGTTGCCGGCAAAATAGTATTGTTCTCCGTTTTGCCGACGCGAATCTGCAATCAGCTTATGGCCGTCGCGCGTGAAATAGCGGTTTGGTCGAACTAAGCCTCGCACAGCTTCACGTCCCGGATGGATGTAGATGCGCCGCGCTTCCGGCGTCATCTCCAACGATCTTTCATATTCTTCTCGGATGACCTTGATGACATACCTCCTTAAACCTGGGTTATCCATGAACCAGGCGATCTCCTCGGGAGTCGCTCCTTCGCATTGCAACCGGCGCTCTATGGCGTGGCTGCTGACTCTTAGGCCCGGAAAACTCGCAACACAATTAGACATACCTCCTCCGATCCATAGTTTGAAAAGAACCCCGAAGCCCAAACGCAGCTTCGTTGATGTGTAAATATACACTATTTTAGGCGTTTTGTCAAGACTAAGCCGGTGACCAGGAAAGATGAATACGCATAACAAAAATCCCCGGATTCGGGCTGAAAAAGCCTGTCAACCCAGGGATTTTTTGATTGTTAGCAGGATTTGGGAGCCTGCGCCATTTCGTAGCGCGTAAAGCGCGAGAGCGCAATCTTCTCTCCGGTCTTGGCGCTGATTTCGGCCATGTACTGCTCTACGGTCTTCTCGTCATCCTTGAATAGCTGCTGCTTGGTCAGGCACGCATCCGCATACCACTTGTTGAGCTTGCCTTCCACGATCTTGACTTTGATGTCTTCTGGCTTGTTTTCCTGGGCCATCTCTTCCATGAACAACGCGCGCTGCTTATCCACGATTTCAACCGGGATGCTTTCGGGCGAGAGATATTCCGGATTCATGGCCGCAACCTGCATGGCCATGTCGTTGGCGAAGTTCAGGAAGTCCTCATTGCGTCCCACGAAATCGGTCTCGCACAGCACCTCCACCATGGCTGCGAGCTTCTTGTTGTGGTGCAGATACGTGGCAATGATGCCTTCGGCGGCCGTGCGTTCCGCGGATTTCTTGGCTGCCTTGGCCGCGCCTTTTTTGCGCAGGATTTCGGTGGCCTTTTCCATGTCGCCGTTAGCCTCGTCCAGCGCCTGTTTGCAATCCACTACGCCGGCGCCGGTCTGGTTCCTTAACTCCATGACTTGTTTTGCGTCTGCCATATTGTAGTTAGTAGCTGGTAGCTGGTAGCTTGGGGTGATTTCCCTAGCTACAAGATGCTAGCTACTGGCTGTGTATTTTGTTATTTATTAGCTGAAGGATTTTCGCGCTGCACCAAGGCGCCGCCCAAGCGGGCGCGCGCGCTATCCCACTCGTCGCGGCCTTCTTTGCAGGCTGCGGCCATGAGATTGGCGAACAGTTCGATGGATTTCACGGCGTCGTCATTGGCCGGAATGGGATAATCCACGTCCGAAGGATTGACGTTGGAATCGCACAACGCGATGATCTTCACGCCGCGACGCTTGGCTTCCTCGAAAGCCGTCTTGTCCTTGCGGATA
>CAIKNB010000076.1 GCA_903828685.1 Candidatus Uhrbacteria bacterium
GCGTTAAATTCAGGCGGAATATTGATTCCCACTTTCCCCCACCGAGACCCATAATATGCCACTTGGTATATGCGGTCAAAGCAAATAAAAACTCAATTTTTTAGCTAATTTTAGCCTAAAAAGTGTTCTTATTTTGTTCCAATGTGGATATCGCAATTCCCCACTTCACGCCAATATTCAAAAGGGCAGGCTCAAGGCCTGCCCCTACAAATTACAACCTATTTACACCGCCCAGCCCCTGGCGCGTTCCACGGCGCGTTCGTATTGTTTCATGAAAGCGGCGCCGCGTTTTATGCGCTGAGGCTTGAAAATGCGTGAACATTTTGTATGGATCGCGACTTCGCGCCACGATTCCCACACGCCTGCACCTAAACCGGCTAGCATAGCCGCACCGGCTGCCGTGGCTTCGATCTGCGTACTGCGGCAAATCTTCACGGCACTGATATCAGCTTGGCTTTGCAATAAGACGTCAGATTTGGACAAACCACCATTCACCCGCCAATATTTAATTTTTTCACCCAACTGATCATTGAGTAAGCGTGCCATCATCTCGGTCTGGCAGGCAATGGCTTCTACGGCTGCGCGGCACAAGTGCGCGCGATGCGTGCCGCGATTGAGGCCGATGATGAGTCCGCGCGCCGCAGGATCCCAATACGGAGCAGCCAGTCCGGCAAATGCCGGCACAATCGTGACTCCGCCAGTCGTCTGGACGGATGAAGCGAGTTCGTTGAACTCCTGCATATCTTTGACCAAGCCCATCTCGTTCTTAAACCATTCCAGCATGGCGCCGCCGGTCAAAGCGCTGGTTTCATATGCGTATTCCATTTTATGTTTTGGTCGTCGCCAAGCCACGGTGGTGAGGATGCCGCTCGCCGCCGGACGCGCCACGCTGCCGATCGGTTTCATGGCAAAAACTCCGGTTCCGTAAGTCATGGCCAAAGAGTCTTCTTTCATGGGCCCATGACTGAAAAGCGCTGCTTGTTGATCACCTAAGATTCCGGTGATGGGGATTTCGACGCCAAAAAGTTTTTTGTCAGTCATGCCAAAAGCGCCTTGCGAATCCATGATGCGCGGCAATTCCGTTTCCTCCAATCCGAACAGCGCCAATAATTCCTTGTCCCACTCGCCGCTGCGCAAATCCATAAGCATGGTACGCGAAGCATTGGACGGTTCCGTGGCGAAAGTCTTGCCGCTTGTAAGTTTCCACAAGATCCAGGCATCGATCGTGCCGAAGGCATGAAGCTTGCCGTTGCGTACATTCTTTTTCAACCACTCCATCTTGGTGGCGCTGAAACTGGGATCGACCACCAAACCGGTCTTAGCTCTGATGCGTCGTGCCAAGTCGCGTTGTGCCTCGATTTGTTTGCAGCGTTTCGCGGTCCTGCGGTCCTGCCACACGATGGCCGGCAAGAGCGGCTTGCCGGTGGTCAGACTCCAAATGACCGACGTCTCGCGTTGGTTGGTGATGCCCAGGCAGCTGATTTGCCGCGGCATGAGATGCGCTGATTTGATGGCGCGTTTGGCGCAGGCCAAAGTCTTTTCCCAGATTTCCTGAGCATCCTGTTCCACCCTCCCCTCCTCCGTGGCGCTGACTGCGAGTGGTAACTGCGCCATGCCGCGCATCATCA
>CAIKNB010000077.1 GCA_903828685.1 Candidatus Uhrbacteria bacterium
ATCCAGCATGACTACCGTGTCTCCGGGCGTAGCAATCAGCGTCACGTTGCCTGGAGGCGTAGTGTCCGTGTTCGTCGTAAAAGTATAATCCGAGCTGGTTGCCGAATTAGAACCAACGTCAGAAGATATCACTCGATAATGATAAAGCGTACCGATGTTCAAACCGGATAACGGCACAGCGTGATCGTTCACGTATCCCAATTGCGAAACCGATTGTCCATAGGCTGTGCTCGTGCCGTATTCCACGATCGAGTTTGCCGGACGATCCGTGTTCCAAACGATGATGGCCGAATTATCCGTGATGCTTACGGCTTGGACATTAGAGATGACGGGCGGCGTGGTTATCGTTAAAGTGACAAATGATCGATCGTCTGACGATACGGACAATAACGTCAAGTCCACCGAAGTCAATTTATAATGATAAACGGTATCGGGCGTCAAACCGAAGATGTCAAAAGTATGATGCGTGACGTATGCCGAGTTCGAAACCGTACCGCTGGCATATGCCGTAGTAAAACCGAATGCCAAAGAGGAATTGGCGCTCTTATCCGTGTCCCAAGAAACCGTAGCCGAAGTTGGAGTAAGATTTGTGACTTGGATGTTGGAGATAATGGGTGGATTTACGGTCGAGCCGCCGCCTCCAATAATTGTTGGCGGCAGCACGATGGCCGTAACGGCCAACTGATTATCATTCACGATCGGTATGCCCAAAAGATTATAATCGCCGAACAAGCCGCTAATCGTGATCTGCGCCTGGCGTGAGGTTGGTGGATTTGTGAGCTGATGCGTGCCGCCGGCATTAGTGCCGATACGCAGCGCGATATAATCCGAGAACGGAACCGTGCCTGTCGCAGCATCGGTCGGCGGAGTCAAAGTGATGGTTGTTCCGGAAATGGTTAAGCCCCAAATACCCGCAGCTGGCGTCGCTGCAATACCCGCAGGATGCTCATAACCCGTAATCGAACCGTAATGCAGGTCAATGTCAGCTGAACCTACTGAACCGAAGACGAAATCCGGCAAAGCGATGTCGATAGTGCTGGTCGGCGAATTTACTCCGCTTGGCGTCTTGAAGACGATTTCATGGTTGGCCGGAACGCTGATGAGATAATCCGACAGCTTGTCATATGCAGGAGTAGCAACAGCTGCCATCGCTCCGTGGCTGAGCAACGCAAAAATGGCGAAACTTAACATCGCCAAAAGGCATTTTAACCAACTGTTTTTCAACCTAGGCATTCCTTGGCTCCGGAATTCACCGAAGCCGTCATGCTCCCGGAATAATCCGGGAGACAGACGGCGCCGCGAATAGCTAGGCTTTGCGATTTGCACCGGTTGAGCGGCGCATGGCCGAATTGATGATGAATTTGTTATAACCTTTAAGCATGAGCAGCAACAACACCAGCAATATGATGAGGGCCAAAGTCAGGCGCCAGGGAAAGACCCAAAAGCTGACGCTAGCTGACAGAGGTTGATTCTGGCTGCCGTAGGTCGCGAGGCTGGTAGCCGTATAACGACCGATGGCAAAGTTGCTCCATTCGTTTTTCATTCCGGTCCAAAAGTTATTAGCAAAAGGAACTCCGGAATTGCCCCACATGCTGCGCACCTTGCGCGTGCTGTCGGGCAAAACGCGGCTCTTGTTCGGATTAAAGGACACTTTAGCCACCTGGTTGCCGAACATGTTCTTGACTTCGATTGAACCGCTCGGAGCGATATGCACGCTGCCCGTGTTCCTGACGCGAGCTTCAAAATATGCGGGCAGGCTATCCAGGAAGCTGACCTTGGTGCTCTTAGTCGGATCCGACTGATTCATGACAGCGAACGAATCGATGCTGGCAGCCTCTTTGATATCACCTTTGACGTTGACCAAGAACAATACTCCTGTCTTAGCCGCCACTCCGACCGATGAGCCAGAACCGCCAGCCGGCTGGGTGGAGAAGAAGACCGCTGAATAATGGCCGCCTGGTTCGGCATTGGCCGGCAAGCGAATAGCCCACTTAAAATCGCGCGTCTGGTTGGGTGCCAGGGTTATCTGGCTCTGATCCAGGACGATCCAACTGGCCAGGCCGCTTAGCGTCTGTTCATTCAAGAACGTTTGCTCGCCTTCTTCGCCTTTGGCGATAAAGTTCTGCGTACTGGCGTAATAGGTCTGCGGCTGGTTCGAATCATTAATTACCGTGATGTTCCCCTGGACCGTATCTCCAGGAGAGAGCGTCTGATCTACGACCACAGGCGATATGGTCACGGCATGTACCGGATGCGCCATGACGAGCAATAAACCCAAGCATGACATCAGAAAAAAACCTGACAGAAAACGTTGTTTGAACATAGTGTGTTAAGCGGATTCAGGCCCGCAAGCTTGGCCCCGAATGAACGGGGCCAAAAAACGGAACCGAAGACTAGTAGCTGCCTGTGACAACGTACGTCACGGTCTGCGAGTAGTTACCGGCAGGCGTGGCGCTGTTGATGTTCGCGAAGTGCGTCACCAACGTGGTGTTTGTCAACGAGGTCGTGCCTCCGTTATCAAACGGATGACTTGCGCCCACTATGTCCTGGGCAGTCGAAGTAGACACTGGGGTATTGAGCGTATTGTAGGAATAACCCGCTTGAGTATCCACAGTGATCGGGCTGGTGAAAGTATCACCGCTCACCCAACCTCCTGCTGTCGCTCCCTCCACTGTCGAGATGCCATATTGCGCACTACCAGGGTTAGAAGCAGCGTCATCCGCAATAGATGTGATGACATCACTATGGCTATCCGTCAGGTCATGATTCGCAACAACCGTGGCTTGAAAGCCGCTGGCTGCATTGGTACCTATCTTCAAGCGATAAGAGCAAGTTGAAGATGCGGTTGAGCTTAATGCGCCCAAATCGCAGCTATGCGAATCCGCATCATCAGCGGCATTGCGGATGGCGAACGAAAGCGAAGCCGGCACGTTGGCCGAAACATTCACTTGGTTGCCGCCATGGGCATAGAACAAAGCTGAACCAAAGTCAGCCACGCTGCCTGAAGCATACATGGACAGCGCGTAGTTCGTGGCCGAGCCATCGAACGTCAATGTCAAGTTGAGTGAGTTTGTTGTAAGCGTCGTAGCATGCGTCAGAACATATTGTACTGACGTCGTGCCAGGAGCCGTGATATCACCATCGGTGGTCAAATCACCATCCAAATCGATGGTCGGAGTCGAGGAGTTCCGAGTTATCGAAGTAAATGCATGGTCGGACGAGATCGTGATGACAGTGCCCGAAGCATACGGACCGCCGGTCCAGGTTAATGTCACATCTTGAGGTGACGTTGAGCTAGTATTAGGCGAGACCGTTAAAGTAATGCCACCGGCTTTGACTGGCGTCATGTTAAAACATGTGGCCAAGAGCAAAGCCGCTACTGAAATTTTAGAGAGAAATCTTTTCATAATTTGTTTTCATTGGCTGATTCTATGAGAATCAGTGGTGATCCGGATTTTTCCCCCTCATAGTGAAAAAAATCCTGATCTTATACTGCGACAAGAAATTAAATCCTTCGCGCACATATGTCGCCTTGGCGTCGACCTTTCGAAGGACGGTGTGGACGCGGTTCGTAGATCGCATTCACATCGTAATTCGAAATCAATAGTTTGCAGTGAGCGTGTAATAGACAATGTGCGAATAATTGC
>CAIKNB010000078.1 GCA_903828685.1 Candidatus Uhrbacteria bacterium
ATCCAACAAAATCAAATCAGGATGGTCTTTTTGCGCCAGCTTGAGACCGTCTTCGCCGTTGGTGGCGAAAGCCACTTCAAAACCTTCCAGTTCCAGCTTTTGCGCGTAGATGCTGGCCAAAAATCCGTCGTCTTCGATAATCAATACTTTTTGCTTCATATGATTGGTGTTCCGTGTTTAATATTCCGTGACTCAAACGTCTTCTTGGACTTCCTGGCTCAAGCGGAAGACTTCGCTTAGCGTAGTCAAACCGTCGAGCGCTTTCAATATAGCATCTTGGCGCAAGCTTAACGCTTCCTGACGTGCGACTTCGGCGCGCACCTCGGCGATAGGAAAGCCTTTTTCGATCAACCGGCGCATGGAATCCGTGAACTCCATGAGTTCGGCCACAGCCACGCGTCCTTGGTATCCGGTGTCGCCGCAACGCGCGCAGCCTTTGCCGTGGAAGAATGTCAGCGGGCCGTCAGGCGAGAAACCGGGCGAAAAATATTTCGGCGGGATTTTTTTGATTTCATTGCGCAGCTTGTCGACGATTTCCGGCTCGATATTTTCCGGCTCTTTGCAATTGGTGCAAATCTTGCGCGCCAGACGCTGGGCAATGCCCAGATTCAATGTAGCTGCCAGCAAAAACGGTTCGACTCCCATATCCACCAAGCGCGGCACGATGGAATACACGTCGTTGGTGTGCAAGGTGGAAAAGAGCAAGTGGCCAGTCAGCGCCGCATGGATGGCGAGCTCGGCTGTCTCGCGGTCGCGGACTTCGCCGACCATGATCACGTTCGGATCCTGGCGCAACAACGAGCGCAAACCGCTGGCGAAGTTGTAGCCGATCTCGGGTTTGACTTGGGATTGGTTTACGCCGGGCACGTAATATTCCACCGGATCCTCCAGGGTCGAGATGTTAATGCCCTCGGCATTGAGCCCGGTCAGCACCGCGAACAGCGTGGTGGATTTACCTGAACCCGTGGGACCAGTCACGAGCAGCATGCCGAAAGGTTTTTTGATGTGTTCCTTGACCAGCGCCACGTGTTCCTTGCGGTAACCCAAGGACTCGAGCGTGGGCGCGCTGGCCGAGGTGTCGAGTACGCGCATCACGACTTTTTCGTTATCCACCACAGGCAACGTAGAGACGCGAAAGTCGATCTTGCGTCCTGCAATTTCCTGCGAGATGCGTCCGTCCTGCGGCACGCGCGTCTCGTCGATCTTCAGATTGGCCAAGACTTTAATCCTGGAAACCAGCGCCGGATGCACGTAGATGGGCAACACCAGCGTGGTACGCAGCACACCGTCGATGCGATAGCGCACGCGCGATTCGCTGCCCATAGGCTCGATATGGATATCAGAAGCGCCGCCTTCCACCGCGTGCCGCATGATGACCGAGACCATGCGCGAAACCGGCGCGCCACGAATCACCTCTTCCAGCTTGCCGCCTTCTTCGGTTTTGTCCTCTTTATGTTCAAAACGCCCTTTGGCTTGCGCCAAGGCCGTCGCCACTTCCACGCCCAAACCCTTGATCTTCTTGATGAGGCTCAAGATTTGGCTTGATGGGGCCACGACATATTTAATGTTCCAGCCGCGTTCGGCGGCCAAAAATTCCAGACCTTCATTCGCTTTCAGATCTTGCGGATTCAATAACGCGACTTGCAGCACTTTGCCGTCGAACTCAACGGGCACGGCATTGAACGTCTCTTTTGCCTCTTGCGGTATAAGCTCCAGCGTTTCCTTGGGAATGACGCGCTCAGTCAAATCCACGAACGGCAGACCCAGGGCTTCGGCTCGTGCTTTGGTGTAATTGATTTCTGACATGTACTTACCGCCGACCAGCGCCTGCTCCAGAGTTTTGCCGCGGGACATCAGATCCTTAGCCAAAGCCGCAGTCTTATCGTCGATAAGCTTGTGTTGCACCAATAAAGCCAATATCTGTTCATCCATAAACATCAAAAATCAGGCAGCCGCGACATGGGTTGCGTAGAGCTGGTTGCGGGTCCGGCGGGTTGAGTGGAAGTTGCAGGTTGCGTGGACGTAGCGGCTGCGGTCGAAGTGGCAGATGCCGTGGAAGTCGCAGCTGGCGTAACAGGCACAAAAGGGTTGGCCCGCCCGAGCGTTCCCGGCTTTACGTCAAAATCGCCCAGCGCCCGAAGCTGCAGGAATTGTCCGTTCTTGGAGACGTCGGTGCGCGCATCAAACTTGACGTTGGCGCGCAACGGCGGAGGCGCCGGCACTTGCACGGGCGCCAGGCTGGTGAAGATAAACCACAATACCAAACCCGCCACAGCCAGTGCGCCGAGGACCATGAGAATGCGATTGAAAGCGGTGGAAGCGGGCATGCGTGAAGTAGTTAAGGCGTGACGATGGCTTTGGCTGGCGGCGGCAGATAGGAATACGTCCGGAGCTGCAAGGTGTAAATGCTTTCGGTCGTGTTGCCGCCTGAACCAACCAGGCTGATCAAATCCATGAGGCGCAGGCTATCTTCCAAATCGGACAAAAATCGTTTGAACTCAAAATAGTTCGTGGCGCGCACCGTCAGGTTGATATCCATGGGTACGACCGAGCCGGTCACGGGAATCGTGCCCGGCGGAGTCTTGGACGGGCTAAAGGCAATGCTGTCGATGCGCACATTGTCGCGCAAAGACGCGGAGCCGAGTTGGACCAAGAGCGACGGGACTCGTTGATCCGAGGGCAGCGCTTCATCCACTTCCTGCAACACCTCGGGCTGGATGGATTGCGCAGCTGAAACCGAAGCTTGCAGGCTTTTGAGAAAAGTCCTCTCGTTATCCGCAGTTTGCAGCTGCAATTGCGTCTGCGCGTTAGTATCTTTGATTTGCGTTATGAGCGGACGATGCACGAGCAACGCCAACGCGGCAAAAGCAGCCAGCATAAAAAGGAAGGCTACGCCGTAGTACGCCGCAAAAAAAGACGGACGCGACGGCTTTTCCTCCGGTTTTGTTTGGCGGGCCAGTTTCGGCTCCGGCATTCCGTTGGACGGCATACTCATGGGTTAGGCGCTACGGCCACAGCTTGCTTTAAGGCGCTATCGGACAAGGTCAACTGAACCTGGAACTTGACTGAAGCAACCACATCCGGGCGTTTGGAATCGTAAGTGATGGCGTAGGCGGAAGCATCGGCTTTTTTGACGAACGACGCATTCTGGAACGCCACCATCTGCTGCGCCGCTGAATCGAGAGAGTCGGCGGTGACCGCAAGCGCCACCTGCCTGTCTGGAGTCAGGGAAAAAGAATCGTACGACACGGTGGGCAAAGTGTTTTGCTCCAGTTCATCCAGGAGTTGCGTCGGACTGACATGCTTGTCCAGCAGATTGGCCAGCGTCTTGAGTTTGGGTTCAAGATTTTGGAACGAAGACCAAACCTTGAGCTGATTCGAGATTTTGGCGCGCACGTCCGCAAGCTGGGTAGTGGCCTGCACCTGCGCTTCGCGCGATTGCTCCAGCTGATAATTCAGCAACGCATAGCCCGCACCGAGCAACAAAACAAATGTGACCAGCATGGTGAAAAAAGTGAAGCGGCGCTTGCGCACGTCCACTTGCATGAACTTGAGTTCGTTTTCGCTGATGAAGCTCACGCGCATGGGCTTGCGCACGCGGCGGATGACCCGCACGCGACGCGGCGTAACGGAAAAAGGCACAACCTGGGCCTTGGGTTTAGCCGGCGCGGCCATAGGAGCAGCCTGCGGCAGAGCCATCGCGGGCCTAGGCTTGCCTAAATCGACCACGGGCATGGCTGGCGCAGGCTTTGCACTCGGTATTGCGCTTGCGGAAGGCGCCGGAACCTGAACTTGCGGCGCGCGCGGCGCTGACGGCGTGACCGGAGCCGGTGTCGGAGCAGGCGGCTTAAAGAATTGCGGCGGCAACTTGGGCGGCGGTGCGACCGTACGCGGTTGGAATAGTTTGTTCTTCAGGTCTTCGAAAAAGTTGGTGGCGTAAAACAACGCCTTAGTCAAAGCGGGTTCGCCGGCCAAGACTTGGTCTATCTCCCCTTCATCTACCTCGATGACTTCGATGTCCTCGCCTTGCTCCGCCGGAATAAAAAAACTCATACCCCCAGTCTCCTCCTTAGGCTGTTCAACCTGGGCAGGTCCGCGCAAAGCGTCTTCTTTTTTCCGCAGCTCTTCGGGCAGCAGCGAGATTTCTTCGGACATGGGTTTAAAAAAATTTTATTCTATATCGCGCATAGCGCAACCGATAGCCACGGTAAAACGCGGACCGATTTCGTCCAAGATGGGCCGTAAATCCTGCGGATAAATCACGCGCGCCCACGGATCGCCCAAATACGCGTTCACGTTCATGAGCTGAGTGATGAACTCTGGCAAACTCGGCAAAAGCGCGGAGCCTCCGGTCAGAATTATCTTGTCGATGCGTTTTTGCTGCCCGCCTTCGGTCTGCCCCTGGTACAGATTGAATGAATACTTGATCTCGTCCACGATCGGCTTGAGCAGCGTGGAAAGGATAAGCGTAATGTCGCCGGCCTGCGCAAAAGTCTGCATGGCACGAATGTCGCGTTTCATGGTCTCGGCTTGTTCATACGGGACTGAAAGCGTTTTGGTGATGACCTGTGTGATGGCGATGCCGCCCGTGGCGATGGAACGATTGAGGAACGGAATCCCCTTTTCGATCACCGAGATGTTGGTACGCATGGCACCGATGTCGATAATCATGATGCTGGAACGATCTTTACCCACCAGCGAGCGGATCTGGGCAAAAGCTTCGGTTTCGAGGGAAATGAGCTGCAGCCCGGCTTTCTTAGCTAAATCCAGATAACGCTGCACCAGATTCTTGGGCGCGCCCGTGAGCAACACGCGCGTGACTTTTTTGCCGCTTTCGCCCTCGTTTTCGGTATCGATAATCTTGTAATCCAAAGAGATTTCTTCGAGCGGCACGGGAATGAGTTTCTTGGCCTGCATCTGGATGGCTTCTTTGATCTCTTTTTCCGTGGAACCCGGCACGCTGATGATGGATGAGAAGATTGATGAGACCGGAAGCGCTGCGATGGTCATCTTGGTCGTGGCACGCGACTTGTCCACCATTTTTTTCACGAATGCGGCCACGCGGTCGATATCCTGCGTCATGGCGCTGTCGTAACCCTGGCTCGGCAACTGGGCGTACGCGTAAGTCACGAGCCGTGCCCGGCCTTTCTCGTTTTTAAGCTCCACGAGCTTGACGCCAGATTGTCCGACGTCAATACCCAGGTAACTTTTAGTTTGAGGCTTACGTGAGAATAATCCCATAGTTGAGAGCGATAATCAGAATCCTTCCCGCGAAGCAGGCAGGGATTTGGAGACGTCAGCCATGCCTGGCGGCGGATTAGCCACGGCTCGCCCGTCGTAAATCACATTTTCTGCTGGCGTATCTGCGCTGTGGAAGTTGCGTTGCAGATCGATGTTGTATGCCGCAAACAAACCGCTGACCTCGAGCGCAACATCTGTACCGCCGTTCGTGCCAGTATGAATGGTGTTCTCGGCAAAATATGCGCCCACCAGATTGGTTACGCCTGGTTGAATCGTGATGTTTCCGCTGTCAGTGCGCGAGTCTTTCTTGACGATGACGCCGAATGAGGCCAGCTGCCTCAAAGCCGTGATGCCGGTTGCTGCGGCATAAGTCGTGTTGCCCGTGATGGTGAGGTTGCCTTCGACGATGAGCAAGCCGTTGCCGCGATCAGTCGAAGCCACCGCATTCTTGAATTGCGTGGCATTCAGCGTGACATCGCCGGTCAGGTGGTAGACCAAACCGTTCAGCGGCGCGCCGTTGGCTGGCAGATAATTTACGACCTTGCCATATCTACCGGCTAAAATGCCCGGGATATCCAAACTGCCCAGTGTGCCTTTATAACCCGTGGCGCCAGTAGGCAAGGAGATGGGCGCTGAACTGGCTTCGGAACAGCCCGCTGCGCTAGTAAAGCCGGTGATGGATCCTTGCGACGTCAGGCAATACGTAGCCGTGGAAGGCTTGGTGGCGGTTCCGGTGATGCCTTGCTGCGCATACACGTTGCCGAACTTGGCTTGCAACCAGGCTGGCGTGCAGGTCGGCTCATACGTCTGACAGCTCGTATCCGCGCAATCGATCTTCCCGTCTCCATCGTCGTCAATGCCGTTATGACAGCATGCGAATGTTCCCAACGGATTGCCATGCGAATCCACACATGCCGGTTCGCCTACTGCCGGACAAGCCGGAAAGCCAGCGCATTTGGTATCCATGCAATCGATTTGCCCATTATGGTCGTTGTCGATCGAATCCGCGCACATGGGCAAGCCGGACAGCGAGTAACCCGAGTGGACGAAATCACTATTTGTCGGGACTTCCTGACACGACGGATCCGTCTTGCAATTCACCGAAGCGCAGTCTATGCCTGTGCCGTCGTCGTCGATGCCGTTATGGCACCGCCAATTGCCTTGATAGTCTTTTACTCCTGGCACTTGCGCACAGGTTGCCGTGGCTTTGCATGCCGGATCTTCACAATCGGCCAGGCCATTCATGTCATTATCCATTCCGTCGTTACAATTGCTTTCCGGAGGATTTTCAGCTGCGGAATTAAGATTCGCGTATTCAAAATCCACATAACCGAATCCCGAACCGTCGCTCGCGCCGTTCCAAGCCAGAGACGAGGTGTTGGGAGTCGAGTGCGAGGTCACGCCGTTAAAAGTTTTGGTCGTGGAATTGTAGACGACTTTATAAGGAAAAACTCCGCAGGCGCCCGGATCGCTGCAGTTCAAGGAAATCCAACCTTTATCTCCCTCGTTGCACACCTTGGCCCAGCCGTGGACATCCAACAGGCCCGATCCCGAGTTTACGTAAGCCGCCAAAGCGCCGCCCGGCGTAGTGCCGTTGCAGTCGGAGTGCGCAGCGCATGACGAGCCAAAACAAATCCAGCCGCTGTTGTCCGACCAGGCAAAACCCGTCATCTCGCGCGTCACCAAGTCCACGGTCACGCCGTACGAACCTCCGCCGCCACCCGGACTTGGGGAATTTATGTCATTCAAAGAAATCCAGCCCACGGGGTCTGCCCACAGGTAGCCTGTGACGTTATCCGTCAATGCCGCATGAGCCTGGTAAGCATGATGGTCGCCGAACTGAAAAGCGGCCAAAAGCATGCCTAAGCCGCAAAAGACCACGAACCCTGACGCCAGATGATGCCAACGCCACAACC
>CAIKNB010000079.1 GCA_903828685.1 Candidatus Uhrbacteria bacterium
CAGGCGTGCGGACCGGCGAGGATGATTTGCGCAGCAAATACAGAAGCCGGCGCGGAGGCGCGTTAAGGCCCCAGTGCGTCAGGCGAGAGAGCCAGGAAATGGGAGCGAATGAATGTGGCGCTCGGTAAGCTCAGCGCCCTGACCAAAGCTGACGCACTTCGTGAGACGCAAGCTGGTGGTGGGCAATACGCCAACAGCAAAACATACACCGCAAATGATGGGACATTGCATGATGTACCGTTAGGTACGTGCAGCACCGGAGCGTTTCCCAACGCCGGCTCGCTTCAGACGATCTACACTCAGATAGACAATGTGTTATATGGGGTCGGCTCACCGCAACGTTGGACCACGGCAAGCTCATCAAGCGGACAGGGTTCAATTACAAATAGCATCGACGTGAGTTTAACGAGGTAGCAAGTCATGAAAACAACGGTTGTGAGTGCAATAGTCTTGGCCGTAGCGACATTGAACATCGCAATTTGTCAGACACAGGCCCCAACTAGTGGGCCGATTATCAATGGTGGGCAGAAAAATCAACCCCCGCGGGTCTTTACGCCCCAAGAATTTGTAGCTGAGCGAATCCGCCATCTAATGACCTCTGAGGTGCCATTGACAAACGTTAACGTTGCCCTGCTCCGTCGGATGGGTGATGCGGTGGCCGTCGAAATCGCGTCCATTATGAAGGCGAAGGGCCCTTTGACCAAGAACGAGCAGCAGAACGTAGTCGAGATGCTTCACAAAGCGTTCGAGAGCCCCGAGTCGATCACGATTCCATCTAATCAAAAGTCGCCAACGGCAAGTTTCGCCTTGTTGGATCAACTCGCCGACGCCGCGAGTGCAGCGACTGGGGCGACTCGCGACATCGCGTTTGAGAATTCGATCGCCAACACCAAATAGTTCATAGTGTACGCCGCTGCTTGGCACAGATAGGATAGAGAGGCTAAAAACTCTACTGCCCGGACTTGTGAGGAAGCCATCAGCGAAAGGGGGCAACCGGCGCGTTGTCCCCCTACCTTGAGACCCGCTCTGGGTATTGAATTCGGAGTGGTAGTGCAGAGGCGCTCAAATGCTTGGGCATACTCGTTCCCGACCTTCGTTCCACGACCATTCATCTACTTGCCTTCCAGGACGATGAACGCCTCGTTCAGGGATGTTCTGGAAGCCTGGGAAGATCCTCCGGCAAGACTGCATGAATCCAGGGGAAGCGGTGATTGGGGGGCATCAGGCGGCTTCTTCAGCATCCAGGTCGGGATCTTCACCGAGACCACCTTCGGCGGCGGCGATGGTCTTGAAGTGCTCGTCAAGTTCCTTGAGGCGTGCGCGCTTGGTGTCGAGCTGCGCCTGGTGCGGGAATGCCTTGGAAGCAAGAGTGCTTTCGAGGCTTTCGATGGTGCGGATCATGCCGCCAATTTGGGTTTCGTCCATGGAAATGGTCGAGCCGATAGCGTTCCAGTGACGGGTGAGCGATCCGAGGACCGAACCGCTGGAGGAGATGTCGGGATAGAGCGCATCGAATTCGGGGGATTCGCCAAAGTCGGTGGTTAGGCGCGAGTACCTGCCGGGCTTGCTGACCGTGATGGCAAACGGGCCGTAATGGGCCACGCAGCCACCCTCGGGCTGGTGCTTCGCTGCGCGGATGATGTCGATGGCCTTGGGCTCGGGTACGCCCGGGAGATCGATGGGAGCGAGATCCGGATTTGCCGCGATCCAGCGTTGTTTCTCTTCATGCAGTCCGCGCTCGAAGGCCAGTTTGCGTTGCCGGTAGATGAGACTCGACCGCAGGTTGAGGAGTTTAGAGCGGTCGTAGTGCTGTTGATCCGTGTGCGCAGCTTGCAGGCCCAATAAGCGACGGACTTCAATCTCAACGTTGATGCGTTCGCGGATCAGCGGATCGTCGCTCGAAAGCGCGGTTGCCTCAGCGGCGGTAAGAACCATCGCATCGGCATCCTCGATTTCGCGGATGGATAGATCTCCGCTCATGGCTTGCGCGATGAACTTGGCCTTGTTGCCGACGCCCTGCCACATGTAACCGTCGAACGAACCCTG
>CAIKNB010000080.1 GCA_903828685.1 Candidatus Uhrbacteria bacterium
CCTGGCGCTCCGGGCACGCCGCCTTCCACTGCTGCTGCTTCGGCTGCTGCTGCCGCTTCGGCTGCTTCCTCGGCCGCCGACTTCTCGGCCTTGGGCGCAGTCACGGTGCAGATGGCGGAACCAGCATCGGCCAGAGCGCGTACGCCTTCTGGCAGCTTGAGATCGCTGACGTGCATGGCGTCGCCCATGTTAAGGCTTTCGACGTTGATTTCAACGCGCACTGGAATGCGATCGGGCCGGCAGGCTACCTGTAATTGACGATAGACTTGGTGCAGCGTGCCGCCAAGTTTTACGCCCTCGGGCTTGCCAAGCAAGATGACCGGCACCACCACGTTGACGTCCTCGTCGAGGCGGACACGTTGAAAATCGGCGTGGAGCAAGGTGCCTACGAGCGTGTCGCGCTGGATATCGCGCAACATGACGGTGAGCTCTTGGGCGGCGTTTTTAATGCCCGTCACTTTCATCGAAATAAGCGTATTGATGCGCTTTTCCGGGTCGAGAGCGCTTACCAGGGCTTTGGGATCGAAGGCGATCGAAATCGGCTCCTCGCCCTTACCATAGCAGACGCCAGGAACCTTTCCCTCCTGACGCAGCTTGCGCATGGCTGACTTTCCGTGGAGGGCGCGATATTCAACGTCTAGTTTCCCCGTCTGCGTGGTGACTTCCATTTTTCGTTTCCTTTCAGGCGGCTGGTTTTAAGCGAGCCGCTACTAAACACTAAAAAGCGAACTTATTGAATCTCCATGATGAATACGCTTAATGGCTTCACCCAGAAGGCGCGCCACCGAAAGCTGTCGTAACTTACTACACGCCTGCGTTGCAGGGCGCAAAGGAATGGTATCGGTGATGATCACTTCCGAAAGAGGTGATTGTTCGATGCGGGCGATGGCCGAGCCGGAAAGAACGCCGTGGGTGGCAAAGGACCTGACGCTTCGCGCGCCAGCTTCCATGATGGCGCCGGCCGCTTGCACCAAAGTCCCCGCGGTATCGATCATATCGTCGATGATGATGGCGTCTTTTCCCCGCACATCGCCAATGATATTCATTACTTCCGAAACATTTGGTCCGGAGCGCCGTTTGTCGATAATGGCCAGCGATAAGCCGAGCCGTTTGGAATAGGCGCGCGCCCGTTCCACGCCGCCGGCGTCCGGTGAAACCACAATTGCTTCGCCGCTGTCTTGACGCGAGCGCAGATATTCAATGGCTACCGGGAGCGCGAAGAGATGGTCCACGGGAATATTGAAAAACCCCTGGATTTGTCCCGCGTGAAGATCGACGGAAACCACGCGATTAGCGCCTGCAGTAGTGAGAAGATCCGCCACCAATTTGGCGCTGATAGGGGTGCGCGGCTTGACCTTGCGATCTTGGCGGGCATAGCCAAAATACGGGATGACCGCGACAATGGAGCCGGCCGACGCGCGTTTAAGCGCATCGATCATAATGAGAAGCTCCATCAAATGTTCGTTGACCGGCGCGCAAGTTGGCTGCACCACGAAGCAGTTGGCGCCACGCACGTTTTCCCGCAGCTCAAGGTAGACTTCACCGTCGGCAAAACGGGTAATCTCGGCGACGCCTAAACGCACCTCAACGCAGCGGCAAATCGCCTCGGCGAGGTCGCGGTTGGCATTGCCCGAGAATATGGTCAACGGCTTGATCAAACGTACTCCCTGTTACCATTCAGCATCTTTGGTTGGGGCGGTAGGATTCGAACCTACGAATGCGGGAACCAAAGTCCCGTGACTTACCGCTTGTCGACGCCCCAGTAATTTATTCTATTTAAATGATTATGCAAGGCGGACGATCTAGCAAAGCAATACCCGTCTTGTCAAGGCGAGATAGGCCTAAATCTAGGGGTAACCATCAGATAGATACTAGCAAGCTGTAATTGAGGCACGTATGATAAAGGGCTTAGCCTGGTAGCGGAGGTATTTGTGACCAAGGAAAGGATTGGCCGCTTATTTTTCGATCCCGGAGACTACGAACTAGTTTCGTTAGTCAACGCGTTCGTCGCTGGGGGGAGGCGTTCGTCGGAGTTGCAGAAGCTTTTCAATCCCTATTTGCATCCGCGAGGCATCAAGGAATTAGCCGCTTCGCAACAACAGCGCATCGCCTATTGCGTTATGTATCTTCTCGATACTCTCGAGGGTGACCAGGCCGAAGACCGGATCGTGGCGCTACGCTCATTGCGCGATGAGGTGCTCAATAACTCAAGCGCTTCGCTGCGGCGCAATACCGCGCGGGTGCTTATCGAGATTATGAAGCAGTTGGTGCGCGAGCAGGGTAACCATCGCAAACAACTCGAATTGGCTCATGATTTTTTCGCTTGTTCATCGGGCAGGCCGACCGTTATCCGGCGCGAGCTGCGCAACTACCATCTGCTTGAGATGCCGGAGTCCTGGAATCAAGTCGCTTTCGATCATCATGTTCACGACGCTCACACCAAAGGCCGCAAGTCGCCTACGCATCTCATCACCGATGCTTGGATAAAAGGAATCCAAGAGTTGACGGTGATTTATTACAACTATGTGGGCGCCGATGTGGTTTCCGAGCTGACCGAGGCCGCCGAAATCATGGGCGTCAAGGTGCG
>CAIKNB010000081.1 GCA_903828685.1 Candidatus Uhrbacteria bacterium
ACACTGTCTGGCCCACGCCGTCGTCGTAGAGCGGGAGCAAAGACATGAACCAATAACGAAAATACGGGTCATCCGGCTGGAGCATGTGCGACGAGAGATCCAATGCGTCATCAGCCACAAAATACGAAAGGCATACGGCATCGCGCGTTTTGCCTTCGCGGGGCAATAGACCCGCGAGCTTGAACGGGCCAGCGCCCAACAGACGCGTAATCCACAACGTGCCGCGGCGCGCAATCACGAAAAAATCCAAATCACCTTGGTCCCGCGCATTGCCCAAAGCCGTGGTGTTGGCCAACGCCACCAGACGCACGCCGCCGAGACGCGAGAGCCAGCGCGCTACGTGCAATGCACGACGCCGCTTGCGGGGCTGAAACGCATCGCGTGCACGGATTTCCTGCACCAAGCTTTCTACCTTATCGGCCAAACCAAGGCGACCCTGGAATTCAGCGATGGTTCCTTCAGCCAGCAAATCTCGAAGCGTGATCGCGAAATCGTTTTGGCCCAAATCATCGGTTCGCTCGCCCGCATCCAAAGTCAAAAACAGTTCGGCTTGGGTCGGCGCATAACCCCAGGCCTGATGGAAACACAACGTCCGGAGGATGGCGGCGCGCAGCGCTTCCATATCTCACATGGTCTGCTCCGCCAGGCCCTTCTTGGCCAACACTGCTCCGGCCGGCGAAAAATTGTCCTGCACCACGATTTCCTTGTCGCTCATGCTCACCACCTGCGACCAACTCACGACGAGCTGATCCTCGAGCAAGCCTGCCACCACGCCTTTACCGCGCACCAAGAGTGACGTCAGGCGTCCCGTGTCCGAGTCCAATTCAAGGCTGGCCAATCTACCCACGGCCAAGCCCATTTTGGTTCTTACCGGTACGCCTACCAGGACTTTGGAATTGAGCTTCATATGGCTAAAGGTTACCTTGCTGCGGTAAAAAAAGGTAGAGGCGCGATTTTGTCGCGCCCCTACGGATTTTTGATTGCTGTTGTTTATTTTGCAATCTGCGGTTCGGGTTTTGGCGGCTGCGGCTTGCGCAAGAACAACGCCTGTTGGCCCACGGTGAGCAGACTCATGACCAGCCAATACAAAGTCAAACCTCCGGGCAATGAAATGCCAATGAAGATGGTGACGACCGGCATGACATACAGCATTTGCTTGTTCATCATGGCAGCCATGGATTCGTCTTGGGCGCCTTCGGTCTTTTTCACGTCATCCGGCGGAGCTTTGGCCGGGCTGGGCTTGCGGAAAATCTGCCAGGACTGCCAAAACTGCACTGCGCCGGCCAGCACAGCCAGCACATAGTTAGGTTTGGACAGATCCACAAAATGCAAAAACATTTTGTTGATGGTTCCGGGATTGGCGATGAAAGGATACAGCAAATTGAGGCTATGCGAAGCCAGGCCGTCGCGCAACGCCCTGAACAGGCCTAAGAAGATGGGCAGCTGTATCAAGAGCGGCAAGCACGATGCGGCCGGATTCACTTTTTCGCGCTTGTACAGATCCATCAGCTCCTTAGCCTGGGCGTCTTTGTCGTCTTTGAGGCGGTTGCGGACTTCGTCGATCTTAGGCTGCAAATCCTGCAAAGCGCGCTGCTGTTTGATCTGCGATACGGTCAGCGGATAAAGCAGGAGCTTGACGATCAAGGTGAGCGCGATGATGGCGTAACCGAAGTCTCCGCCCGGAATCACGTTATACAGCCAGATGAGCAGGTTCAGTATGGGCTGGAAGACTATGAGATTGAAAAGATAGGTCATATTTTGTCCGTCTGCGCAGCGTCTTCTTCGGCCTTGATTTGGGCGCCTTCCAACGGCTCATTTTTTATTTCGGCTTCGACTTCTTTCAGATTGGCTTCCTTGACCGTCTCCGGTCCTTCGGCCGGCGCTGCCTGAAATTCGCCGACTTCAGAATCGGCTACGGTCTTGCCGCTCTCTTCGGCGATGGTGATCTTCCAGTTGGTGAGCTTGGCTGCCAGACGCACATTCTGTCCGCCTTTGCCGATGGCCAACGACAGCTGGTCAGCCGGCACTTTGACTACAGCCAGGTGGTCGTTCTGATCAAGTTTGACGTTCAGCACCTTGGCCGGGGAAAGCGCCGCGGAAATATATTCGGCTTCGTCAGCTGACCACAGGATGACGTCAACTTTTTCACCGCCCAATTCGCGGATGATGGTTTGGATACGCGTACCGCGCTGTCCGATGCACGAGCCGATGGGATCTATAGCTTCGTCATGCGCCGTGACCGCGGCTTTGGTGCGGCTGCCGGCTTCGCGTGCGATGTTCTTGATCTCCACCATGCCGTTGGCGACTTCCGGGATTTCCTGCGCAAATATCGCTGCCACCAATCCGGGAGATGAGCGCGACAAGCGGATTTCCGGACCCTTGGGCGTCATGGAAACTTCGCGCAAGATGGCTTTGATGCGCGTGCCAGGGAAATAGCGTTCGGCTTCAATCTGGTCCTCGGGCAAAAGCACGCCCGTGGCGCGGCCCAAGTCGATGAGCACCACGCGGCCTTCGCGGCGTTGGATGGTCACGTTCATGAGTTCGCCTTCGCGGTCTTTGAAATCGCTGAAGATGACGTTGCGTTCGGCTTCGCGCAGCTTTTGCATGATGACCTGCTTGGCGGTCTGCGCGGCCATGCGGCCGAAAGCCGCAGGCACCGAAAGCTCAACGCGGATTTCGTCGCCGATCTGCGCATCCGGTTTGAGGTCGCGCGCATCCGACATCATGATCATGGTCTTTTGGTTGAACGCGAATTCTTCGTCGCCTTCGAGCTTGGCTTCGGCTTCCGCAGCGACAGGCGCAGCTCCGGGCGCGGCAAAAGGCGTCTTTTTGGCCGCCTCGCGCTTGGCAGCGCTGGCCGCTTCGAAACGCTCAAAATAATCATCCGGCAATTCCATGTCGGCTACCACTGTCTTCACGTCGAAAACGCGGATGCCAGCCGTGGCTCCGTCGTATGTCTCAGGATCAAACTCCACCTTGATGTTCTGGTTCTTGTTGCCGAAATCCTTGCGGAACGCCGCGGCCAACGCCGCTTCGACGGTCTCGAGCACGGATTCGTACGTCAGGTTCTTTTCTTCGCACACCTGGCGAATAGCTTGGGAAATGGGAGAGGCCATAGGAGGTTGGGGGCTAGTAGCTAGGAGCTAGGGACTAAAAATTAGAGATTAGGTATAAAGAAACTCGTTCAACCAGAACGAGTATGTGTCAAGGATACATGCTTTGGAGCGGTGAGTCAAGAGGTTGACATTGGCCAAGATATGCTATATTGTGGCACGGCTTCGCAGTTTTGGGAGCAGCCTGCCCGGAGGTACCGGGGCGCACCTTGCAAATGAGACAGACAGCATGAACCAGTCACCCAGAGAAAGCACGCAGCCCTCATGGCACAAGATTTTCCCGCTAGTGGCGCAAAGCCCGGCCATGAAGGAACTGGTCAACGCCGCTGTGGCGCTGGCCCATAACCATCAGATCGTCTGCGTCCAGATACCGGCAGCCGACCGCCTCGAAGCCCGTTCGTTCTTCTTCGAAGCAGTGCGCGCTCACGCCAAATCGCAAGACGTTTTCGTGATCGGCCGTCAACCCCTGAAGTCAGGAGAACTCAAAGGAGATGATGCGACCTCGTTGCTCTTCCTCTTCGGTGACGATGTATCGGAAAGCCTGCAATGGGAGATTCTGCACAACCGCTACAGCTTCCCGGTGATCATGCTGCTGCTCGACGATCCGCAGTACGTGACCGCGCAGGATTTGGAGCGTCTCCGCATGGCTTTCCGCGATGTGTGCGCCGCCGGCATTCTGCGCTGGCCAAGCTGGAGCAACCGCGTAGAGGACCACGACGAGATCGTGCATCAGATCCATGCGCGCCTCTCCATGCCTCAGGGACGCAATGTCCCCAGACTGCATTCGAGCGCACTGGACCTCATCCGCAGCTCCAGCTTTGACGGCACGTTGCACGTGGAACGCGAGATCAAATCGGCGCTCCAGCGCTACATCCAACAAAGGAGCAACGGGCCGCTTATGGCTCGGCACTTTCCCATCTGGAACGGCCTAAAGGCGCTTTCGAGCCATCGAGAAATCGCGCCGCTTTCACTCGTACGGTAAAGCGAAACCAAAAAGGGGCGCACGACTGTGCGCCCCCTACTCCCCTCCTCTCACAGGAGGGTTTTATTTTTTACGGCGCTACGCCCAGCTGCAGCGCGCCTTGGAACACGACCCACGGCCTGTAAACATTATTCGTGGTCTGGCCAGGATCGCACATGTTATAGACGTTGCCGTTTTTGATGGCGATTGGACGATCTGACAATACATTATTATTAATCTGTTTTATGCCCGTTCCGTCATAGCATCCGCCGTTCGGCAGCAATATCTTATTGAAGCCTGCGAAGCCCGGGCCCATAAATCCAGAACCCAAATCCTCCACTCTGCACTCGCCCGTGCACCAGCCCCAATTGTCCTTAAGCAAGACGCGCGGTGTGTAGCGACAAGCTGTATTGGTTTCATCGAAACAGCCCTGCGGTGAAGCCATGTCGATGTTGGTCAGGCACTTGCCCGGTTTGGCGCAGTCGCTATCCTTCGTGCAGACCTGGTTATTATTGTCTGAACAGTACTTTTTATTTCCGCACTTGGCCAAATCTCCCAGCTGATCCTCTCTGGAACAGAGATAGACGTGCGTGAACTCGAAATAATTTTGTTCACAGTCGCTATCGCTGTTACCGAAGGTCAAGCGAGGCGCACACTTATCTCCCACATCCAAGCCGTTCTCGTAGCAATCCGTATCACTGGTACAGGTCAAGCTGCTCTTTTGAGTGCAGAACGCGGTGGGCACGCACTTGCCTCCAGCCGGCGGGCAATCTTTATCACTCTGGCAACCCAGACCGGGGACTGCCGAACACTCGCTCGTGGCTCCGCACATGGGTTTTTTGTTCTTCATGCGCTCGTCATGGAACTGTTGGGTCGCGCCATCGCCCCAGTCAATCCACATATCCTTTAGTCCAGCCTGGTTATCCGCAGCCCAACCGTAGAAACGGATGGTGGCGATGGCCTGGCCTCCAATGTATGCCACCTTGCCCTCGCTTGCACCCTCCAAGCTGAACGTACCGACTTGCGAAACCGGACATTGGCCCGATGAGGCGCACTGTTGCGAGGTGTCGGGCGCGGCGATCTGCGGCGGACGCGGCGTGTAATAAGCCAGGAAGGAATAATCGCCTCCGCCATTAGCCGGAGTCGTTGCAAATTTATCGAGATAATTCGGCGTATAAGAACCGGCGGTCACATCCGTAGGAGGCAGCGAGCTCGAAGACGGACCCTGGTCATAGCTCGCGGGATTGTTCTGATCCTGTCCGAACAAGCACCTGCCCGAAATCT
>CAIKNB010000082.1 GCA_903828685.1 Candidatus Uhrbacteria bacterium
CTCGTACATGTTGATCTCCTCGATGATGACTCCCCTCTCGCGATCCATCTCGTGCGAGTCATATTTGGAATGGAAGATCATGTCATGCAGCATATCCACGGCCAAAGCCGTTTTGGAAGCGTCCATCTTGATGTAATAGCCGGTGACATCCTTATCGGTGTAAGCATTGTATTCGGCGCCAAAACGATCCAGCTCGCGCGAAATAATGCCCGTGTTAGGACGGCGCTTGGTGCCTTTGAACATCAGGTGCTCGATAAAATGCGAGGCGCCGTTAAGCTCGCGCGTCTCATAGCGCGAACCGACTTTGACCAGCACGAGCAAGGTCATGGAACTTGCGCCCTTTTGGGGCACGAGGACCACAGACATGCCATTCTTGAGTTTTTGCGGCTTGGGTTTCATGTACGTTGACATTAGCTTTTGAGTTTTTCCTGCACCCAGGCGACGACATCGGAAATGGCGATGCGCTCCTGCGTCATGGCATCGCGATCGCGCACCGTGACTTTTTTATCCTCGAGCGAATCAAAATCCACGGTAAAGCACCACGGCGTACCGATCTCATCCTGACGGCGATAGCGTTTGCCGATGGATCCGCCCTCATCATACTCGGCCGTGATGCCGACGCGTTTGAGCTGCGCAGTCAGTTCTTTGGCGATCTTGGTCAGGTCTTCTTTTTTCTGTAACGGCAGGCACGCGGCTTTGACCGGTGCTAGGTGCGGAGGCAGGCGCAATACCATGCGCGGTTCTGCGGGCGCGCCGCCTTCTTCGGCAGTCGGAGCTTCATCGATATCCAGATGTTCGCACAGCACGGCCAACACGGAACGCGTCAATCCCCAGGTAGGTTCGATCACGTGCGGCGAGATCTTTTCGTTGGTTTCTGGATCCTGATAGCGCAAGTCCTTACCCGAGTATTCTTGGTGGCGCGTCAAATCATATTCGCCGCGATTGGCCAAACCACCCAGCTCCTTCATACCGAAAGGGAAAAGATATTCGGGATCGATGGAGCGCAAAGAATAAAAAGCGCGATCGCTTTCGGGTATCTCGCGATACACCATATGCGCACCGTCGAGCTTCAGGACATCGCGGCACCAAGCCTTATATTCCTCGAGCCACATGTCGTAAGCGCGCGGGGCATCGTTAGGTTTGACGAAATATTCCATCTCCATCTGCTCGAACTCACGCAAGCGGAAGATGAAATTGCCCGGCGTGATCTCGTTGCGGAAAGCTTTACCGACCTGAGCGATGCCGAAAGGCAGACGTTTGCGCATGCTGTCGCGGATATTGCTCCACGTGGTGAACATGCCGGCCGCTGTCTCTGGACGCAGATAAGCCACAGCTGCTTCATCCTCCTTCACGCCGATAAAAGTCTTGAGCATGAGGTTGAATTTGGTCTCGCCGGTCAGTTCGCCGCCGCAATCCGGACACTTGATGTCTTTCAAATCAACCGGCCTTTCCTTGTCATAGCCTGGTTCGGCTTGTCTGGCTTCGAGCAGATGGTCAGCACGGAAGCGATGATGGCAGCGCTTGCATTCTACCAACGGATCGGAAAAATTCTGCAAATGTCCGGAGGCTTCCCAAATCTTGGGATGCTGGATGATGGGCGTATCGATGCCGACGACGTCTTCACGGCCGTGCACGAAACGGCGCCACCAGGCGTCGCGGATATTGTTCTTCAGCTCCGTGCCATACGGCCCGAAATCAAAAGCGTTGGCATAACCGCCGTAAATCTCAGAATCCGGATAGATGAAACCGCGCCGTTTGCACAGCGA
>CAIKNB010000083.1 GCA_903828685.1 Candidatus Uhrbacteria bacterium
AGTCAAGTCGGCCAGACTGTCCGTGCATCTTGATGAAAAGGCTAAAGATTGCTAATCTCGCAAAGAAATCAAGCACCCCTAGCTCAGCTGGATAGAGCGCTTCCCTCCGAAGGAAGAGGTCAGACGTTCGAATCGTCTGGGGTGCACCACACAAAAACTCTCGACAGCGAGAGTTTTTATGAATTAGCGCAATGAACGCGGAATTAGTACACTAACCGCGACTATGGCGTTCCACTTACCCACTCTGGCGCAAATCGGCTATCACCTGCTGTATGCGCTCTTCCTGTTTTTGGCGCTCAAGCTGACTTGGCCCATGTACGCGGCTTTGCGGCGGCGGCACAGCGGCTTCGGTACGGTCTTCAACAGCGTGACGGAAAAACCCGAAGCCCTAGCCTCGGTCAGCTTGCGTGACGTACATGGCCGCACCGTGCGCACCACGGTCTCGGATCGCGAAGGCCGCTATCGGCTGCTTGCGCCCAAAGGCGAATACATCGTGGACGTGGTCAAACAAGGCTACACTTTCCCCTCAATCCACATCACCAAAGACAAAAACGATTCGGATTACGCCAGCATCCTGCCTTCGTCGCACATCATCATCAAAGACTATGGCGCCATCACCAAGAACATACCCATCGATCCGCCCACCGGCACACGCCGTCCTTCGTTCTGGTCATTCCGCTTCCATCTGAACAAACATTTGCAGGGCTTTGCAGCCTGGCTCGGACCGATCGTGGCCGTTGCCATCGTAGCCGTAGACCGATTTTCGATTATTACCTGGCTCCTGTTCGCCGTGTATCTGGTGGTGGTGCTGGGCAGGTTGATCTCGTTCAAGACGCCCGAACCGCCCTTCGGTACGGTGCTGGATGCGGACACTAAGCGGCCGCTGGACCAAGCCGTGGTCCGCGTATTCGAGACGCGTTTCAACAAACTGCTGGAAACGCAGATCACATCGACTAAAGGGCGCTATGCCTTCATCGTGAACCGCGGGTCGTACAAAATCTACGTCAAAAAACAGGGCTACAAGAGCGTGATGATAAAATTCCCGACCGTAAAGAATAACGGCACGTTGCTGGTCAAAGACGTGAAGATGCAAAGGCTGGCCGCAAAATGAAATATGGAAAAGGCCCGACGTGAACACGTCGGGCCTCGAGTCGGAATAAAGGGCTACTCGCTCTTTTTGCCCCAAAGCGATTTTTGGAGATCGTCAGCTTCCTCATGCAGCTTTGTTTCCGCCGCATGCATCCCATCAAGCTCCTGCCTGATTGCGTTCAAACGTTCGAGCTTGGGTTGGTCGCGGAATGAGAGTTCGCTCTCGATCTGTTGGATGCAATAACTGGCTGCTTCCAATATCGGATTCAGGAGCTTAAGCGCGTCCCTCAATTCCCCTTCACCAGCCCGTTTGATGAACGTAATGCGCTGATCGGCGGTCTTGCGAAGCAAGCTGAACAGATTGGATAATCCTCCTGAACCGCCTTCAAGCTCGCGATCTTCGGCTGAACGCAGCGTCGGATTCACGTTGCCCACGGTAAAGGATGGCGCCGGGAAAGAACGCCGAGATTCAGGGGGCGGCGCCGGATCGGTCGCACCGCCATCCATCGACTGCCTGATCATCACTTCGCCCGGCAAAATCAGCTGCTGCTCAACCGTCTTCTCAGTCCTTAAGTCGTAAAGCTCGAATCCCGGAACGCAGATGCAGGTGTCCGAAAACTTCTCACTCGGTGCATCGCGGTACAAAATGCACAACGACGAACCGTCAGCTCGAGTCTTGGCATCGCCGACGAATACGTCAAAGTATTTGCTGGCTGCGGCCTGATCGGCAGGCAATCCTTCGAGCACTTCGCTAAAGGTCTGGCGCAATGTCTGATCGTCGTTTTTCACGAAGCCGAAGTTGGACTCCAAAATCTTCACGATCTCCATCTCCGTGGCGCCGATAATCTTGACCGCGCGCTCGCTTATCAGTAACGAGCAGATGCTTTGCGGATGCTGCCTGAAGCGAAAGACTTGCCAGCCTTGGGCTTCCCGTCCGGTACGCGCGATGACGCCGGACGAAATGAACTTCTGCAGATCGCGGTAATAGGCTTCGCCGCCGCAATCCAATGAACGCGGAGCCCATCCGTTATACAGCTGCTCCGCGGTATTGCATGGGATGTCCACCAGATATTCCGCATCCTGGACATACGGGTTAGCCAGCATGGATGTCCAGAGGCTGTGCTCGGGCGGCGTCAGGAACATCACATGCGTGATGCTCTCGCAGCCGATCGAATAATGGCGCAGCACGTTGTCTGCGGTGTCGGCGTTGTAATGCCAACGATCGTCTTCCGGTTCCAGCGGTGCCTGCAGGATGCCTTTGTCCAGCAGGAACTTGATCATGGCGTCGACATTCCGCTTTCCGACTACGCACATGACTCTGGTCCGCGCATCATCCAGCGTAATGAACTTATCCCGGTTTAAGCCTTCGATGATCTTCCTGATGGCCTCATCCAGATAATGCGGCCGTTTACGCAAAAATAAAGCTTGTCTTGATGGCATGTCAACACCTCCGTTGTAAAGTTCGATATTCGAGCATGCCAAATTTTCGGGTTTTTGTCAAAGCCTGAGCCGCCAACCGCTTAAATGCATCAACCGCGGAAAAATTGC
The DNA here is from genome assembly GCA_903828685.1 of Candidatus Uhrbacteria bacterium. GTDB lineage: Bacteria > Patescibacteriota > Patescibacteriia > 2-12-FULL-60-25 > 2-12-FULL-60-25 > CAIKNB01. Next base: position 2,638 of record CAIKNB010000083.1, read on the forward strand.
TTAATGAAAGCCAAACGGTATAGATAGATGTTGAAAGGCAAATCCCACACGCCGCAGAGATCGAACTGCCTGCCGCCCCAGCCGCGCTTGAAGCGCGTGATGCCTTCCCATGACGGCTTGTAATAATACATGGCTTTGGATTCGGGATTTGCGCCCCAAAAATCGTAGAGCTTGTAACCGCGGCGTTGTGCATCCAGAATCGCATCCCACTGCACGGCGAATGGCGCCATGACGTTGCGTTCGTCATTTGACGAAGCGCCGTGGAGATATGTGACCGTATCGCCGAAATACATCTCCATGTTGGCAGAAAGGACTTTGCCCCGGAATTCAGCCAGCCTGATTTCGGCCTGACCGTTGGCGTGCATGATCGAATACGTGTCGCGCAGATATCTTCGGTCGTGCAGCACCACGCGGTTGCGCTCGGCTGTCTGTTCGGTCAAATCCAAAAAAGCCTCCACGTCTTTTGGTTCGCGCGCCAACCTTGAGGTCACGCAGTGCTTGGCAGCCACGCGGATGTTGTAGCGCGTTTTTTCGTGCATGTTATGGAGCAGCTCGTCTTGCGATTTATCCAAATCAAGTAGAATGGTGGATGTGGGATTGCCGGCCGGCGTGCGGCGGAAAGATAGCGGCACCAAACCTTCGGGATGATTGAGTTCGGAAACCGGTTCCAAACGCCAAAACAGGCTTCCGTGGTGCAGTTCTTTCACCTGCAACAGCTCTTCGCACAGCTTGAACATGACGTCGCGGCGCGCATTTGTTTCGAGTTTGGAAGAAAAAACCGGACCGCGTGGCGCAAACCAATAACCGGTGCCGAATTTTTTTTTGCGATATTCCAGCTGCACTGCCGCTTGCCAATCGCTACCATCGCTCAAGGCAAAACGACGCACCATGGCGCCGCGCGACTCGCTCAATTCTCCCCATGCCCAAGACTGCGCGTACTGCGCATAGGTTTGCGCAGCTTGCCAGTTGTCCCATTCTTCGCGGCTGGTGATTTGGATGAGCTTCATCATTTTCCTAAATACTTAAGCGCCTGTCTGATCCTCTCCGGAATATCCACGATATCTTTACTGACAGGTTTTAGGGCTTCACGCGCCTGCTGCGAAGAATAACCAAGCGACACCAAAGCATCCACCACTTCGGAATCTCCGGGCAAAGCATCCACGTCTTCGACCAGCTTGCCCTGCAACTCCAGCACGATCTTTTGCGCTGTCTTTTTGCCCACGCCAGGAACCGATGTGAGCAGCGCCAAATCCCCTTTCATGACCGCGGCTTTGACCTGGCCGACTTCGCCGACAGACATGATGGTGAGCGCGACTTTGGGTCCCACGCCCGAGACATTAAGCAGCCGCTCAAAAAATTCCTGCTCGCTCCATGAGGCGAAACCGTACAGGTCGCGAGCATCTTCACGCACATGGTCATGGATGTAGAACAAACGCTCCTCCCCTGCCTTGGCGTTGGATAACGTGCCGGATGCGGCTTTGATGGCATAACCCACGCCGCAGACTTCGAGCAACAAAAACGCCGCGTGGACTTCGAGTACTTTGCCTTTGAGCGAACCAATCATATTCAGACACAGGGTAGCCGGAAGAGAGGCGTTAGACAATAGAGCCAAAAATAAAACCCCCGGCGGAACACCGACGGGGGTTGATGATGAATCAGCGGGCTTCAGGCGGGAGCGGATCCACGCCTTCGAAGCTAAGGTACTTTTCGTAATACTGCCGCGCTTCATCGCTCTTGCCAGCCTTGCGCGCGCAGTCGCCCAAGATGCGGAAAGGCTTGGGGAATGCCGGATACACGGCGAGCACGGCATTCATGTTGCTCGAGGCCGTGCGGCAATCTCCGGCCTTGGCCGCATCCGCGCCGCGCTGGAAGATCTGGAACGGCCGGCTGCCCGCGAGCGGTCCGCTGTCCGGATGGCGTTTGGCGCTCGCCACAGGCAACGCAGTTTCAGCCGAAGAGCTGGGCAGCGGAACCGAAGACGGAGCGACGGCAGACACGAACTGAGGGGCCGCAGGTGCAGAGTAAGCCTTCTCGCTAAGCCACGGCCACAGTATAAAAGCGACCACCAACACGGCAGCTAAACCGAAAGCTAGAATGATGGGGCGCGAAATGGACGAGGACGCGAAATGGCGCGAGGGAGGCTTGAGTATAAGCCGCACCGGCGCAGACTGCGCTTTTGGCGCGGGCCGTAAAGGCACCGGAGCCACAGACTGGACAGGCGCGCGTTCGGAATCATCCGGGTCGGCCAATCCGCCTTCGCGCTCCAACTCATACTGCTCCACCTTGTCCAACATAGTCTGGAGGCGCCCGACGCCAGCAGGACGATCCCAAGGATTCTTGGCCAAGCAGGCGTCAACCAATTCGACCAGATATGGATTCAAGTCATCCACGAAATCTGACATTGGGGGATGGCGCGAGTTGGGATTGATGACCTTGGCCAGCACGAACTGGGCCAGCTGACGATATTCCTGATCTGGCGTACGCGGCTTATCGTCGGGCGGAAGCTCGCCGGCCTCGGCCGTGAAGGGCAACCGTCCGGTAATCAGTTCATACAGCATGACGCCGCATGACCAGATGTCCGAATACGGCCCCACGAACCACGGCATGCCCGTGTCATCATTGATCAAGCACTTGCCGACCGTAGCCGCTTCCGGGGACATGTAGTTAGGCGTGCCCACCACCACATCCTGCCGGGTCAACACCGAGTCTTCGCTATGCTCCAGGCTCTTGGAGATGCCCAAGTCGGCGAGCTTAACGTAATCGCGTCCCTTGTACTTGGTCACCATGACGTTATCCGGCTTGATGTCGCGGTGCACAATGCCATGCTTGTGCAGTTCGCCCAAAGCGTCGAGGAACTGCCGAACAACGTCGAGCATGAAATCCAGCGGCACGAGGGAACGCTGAATCCTGGCTGTGGCCGGATTGTATGCTTGCGCCCGCAGCAGCTGCAGGGCATAGAGCTCGCGGATCTGCGAGAGGTTGCGCGCGCCGTCCACATACTCCATGACAAAGAACGGACGCGCTTCCTGATCCACGCCCACATTGATCAAGCGCACGAGATGCGGATGGTGGACGCGGTTCGAAAACTTGGCTTCGCGCACAAAACGATCCAAACCGTCTTCTGTAAAATTGTACACATCCTCGAGCATGTACTTGATGGCCACGATGCGCGGCTTGTCGCCATGCTTTTCGCGGTAACTCGGTGGTGGATTCAGATCGATTGCGCGGTAGACTGTTGCCATGCCGCCTTCGCCGATCTGTTCCAAGAGCTCGTACATCAGCCGTTTGCGGGTATCCGCCTCGGCTAGACAGCGGCTCGTGATCTTACACGGCAATTCGTCTCGGATACGCATGCCAAAGTCTCCTGTTGAGTTGTCGATGTGCTCCGCGGAACTATTCCGCGGAATAGATGAACATAGACCAAAACCCCGGTTTTGTCAAACCTTTCAGGCCTGCATCCGATACCAAAAAAGGCGCAAAACATGCGCCTTTTTCATGTATTTTGAATGATTTAAGCCCGCGCTATGCCGATATTTACCTCGTCTTGATCCAATTTTACGCTGGCCGTAGCGTCGGATTGCTCAGGCAAAACTTCGCCCACTCCCCACGAAGCGGCGTGGAAGGATGGTGCAATCGTCGGCAAGCCGGCTTCCAGCATGTCGCGCAGTCCCTGATCGGCCGCGGCCAAATTCAGGCGGATGGCATCCTGCGGCGTGAGCCCCAAACTCTTGCGCAAATTCATGACGTGGCGCGAAAGCTCGCGCAGCATGCCTTTGCGCTTGAGCTCTGGCGTGATGACCGTATCCAGCTCCAAAGTCCAAGCATCGCTGCCCGTGTCGACTCCTCCGACCAGGACCACCTGTTCCAGATTCAATTCGTCGCGCACCAGGTCGGTCAGTTCGTTGCGCGCGGTCAGACGCGAAGCCACGGAAGCGTCGCGCATGTTCACCGTGAGCTTGGCCAGAGCCTGGCGCACCGGGATCTTGTGGCGCGCGCGCAGCTCCTGCCCGGCCGCCGCCACTCCGCGCACCCATTCCATATCTTTCAGAAGCTGCTCGTCCTGCAAACGCTGGTCGGCTTTGGGCCATTTCTCCAGATGTACGGACATCTTGGGTCCGCCCAATTCCTGATACAGCTTTTCGGCGAAGAACGGCGTGAACGGCGCCATGAGCCGCGCCGTCTCGAGCAGCACCTCGCGCAGCGTGCGCAGCGCATCCAGCTTGTCGTATTGGTCGGCGCCTTTCATGCGCTCGCGCGAACGCCTGAGCCACCAGGTGGAGATGTCGTCCACCCAGGGACGCAACGGACGGCTCGCAGCCACCAGGTCGTATTCATCCATGCCCTGGGTCACGGTGTTCGCGACTGACATGAGGCGCGAATAGAGCCAGCGATCCAGCACATGCATGCTGCGCGGCTTGGAAATCTCCGGATGCTCGCCGCCGGCATACAGTTTATAGAAAGCCAAAACGTTCCACAGCGTACCGAACAGCGTACGTTGGATCACGGCGCAGTCTTTTTCTGCGAAGTTCAAGTTGTCGGCCTGCATCACCGGCGATGACAGCAGGTAATAACGCAACGTATCGGCGCCCAAGCGGTTCATGAGGTCCCATGGGTCGGGATAATTCTTGAGGCTCTTGGACATCTTCTTGCCGTCTTCGGCCAAAATCATGCCCGTGACAATCACGTCCTTGAAGGCCGGCTTGTTGAACAGCGCCGTGGAAAGCACATGCAGGGTATAGAACCAGCCGCGTGTCTGGTCCTGCGCTTCGGCGATAAAGTCGGCCGGGAAATTGTTGTCGAACCAGTTCTTGTTCTCGTGCGGATAGTGCACCGAAGCGTAAGGCATGCTGCCCGATTCGAACCAGCAATCGAATACCTCGGGGATGCGGTGCATGGTTTTGCCGCAGCTGCACGGCATGGTGATCTCGTCGATGAGCGGGCGGTGCAAATCGAGCTGCTTGCCGTTGCCGAGCTTGCGTCCCGAAGCCTCCTCCAGTTCGGCCACCGAGGCAAAGACGCGCGCTTCGCCGCAGTCCGCGCAGCTCCACACGGGCAGCGGTGCGCCCCAGTAACGCGTGCGCGAGATGCACCAATCAGGTGCCGCTTCCAGGCCGTTGCCGAAGCGTCCGGTCTTGAAAGTCTCCGGATGCCAGTTGATCTTCTTGGCCGCGTCCAGCATCTTGGGTTTGAGTTTGGTCACGTTGACGTAATACGCGGGCTGCGCCTTGTAGAACAGGAGGGTCTGGCAGCGCCAGCACAACGGCACGCTATGGGTGGTTGCCTCTTCGCGATACACCAGGCCGCGCGCACGCAGATCCTCCATGACCGGCGCGTCGGAATCCTTGATGTACAGGCCGGCGAATTTTCCGGTCTCGGGTTTTTGCCTGCCTTCGTCATCCACGGTCACGACCACGGGCAGATCATGCGCTTTGGAAGCGAGGAAGTCCTCCTCGCCGAAAGCCGGCGCCGTGTGCACCACGCCCGTGCCGTCTTCCATGGTCACATAACCCATGGCGATGACTTGATAGATGGTCTTGCCGGCGCGCGCCGTGAGCTTTTCCAAATCTTCCGGCGGCAAAGCGAACAACGGTTCGTAAGCCATGCCCACAAGGTCTGAGCCGTTCATCTTTTCCAGCACTTCGAAAGTCGGTTCGTTGTCGGACAACGGATAATATTGCTTGAGCACGCTATGCATGAGCTTCTCCGCGAAGATGTAGTTTTCACCGGTCTCTTCCAGCTTGACTTTGACGTATAGCTCCTCGGGATGCACGGCCAAAGCCACGTTGGCCAATAGCGTCCACGGCGTGGTGGTCCAGGCCAATAAGTAAGTTTTGTCTTCGCCAACGACTTTGAACTTGAGCGTGACTGCTGGATCCTGCGCGTCGATGTACGAGTTGTTCATCGCGATCTCAAAGTTGGAGAGCGGCGTGGAGCAGCGCGGGCAGTAGAGCGACACGCGCAGGTCCTTGTAGATCAATTTCTTCTTCCACAATTCGGAAAAAGCCCACCACACGGATTCGGTGTAGTTGGCGTCCATGGTCCGATAGGCACCGTCGAAATCCACCCAGCGACCGATGCGGTTCACGTACTTTTTCCATTCGCCGGTGTACTCCATGACTGAGACGCCGCAGGCCCGGTTGAATTTATCGATGCCGAAAGTCTCGATCTCGTGTTTGGAATTAAGTTTGAGCGACTTCTCCACCAGGTTCTCGACAGGCAGGCCGTGGCAATCCCAACCCCAGCGCCGCGGCACGCGGCAGCCTTGCATGGTGAAATAGCGCGGCACCGCATCCTTAATGACGGACTGGAGCAGGTGGCCGTAGTGCGGCAAGCCGTTGGCGAACGGCGGGCCATCATAAAACACGTACGTCTTGTTTTCCGGACGCTCTTCGATGGAACGTTCAAAAATTTTCTCCTTGGCCCAAAAGGCCAGGGTCTCTTCCTCCATCTTGGGGAAATCGGGGCGCGCCGAAGCGGCTTGCGGTTCTTGGTCTGCCATATTTTTGTGTGTGTATCATGATGTTTTAGAGCGATTTCGTCAATTCCTGACTGGCTTGGTATACGCCTTATGGTCATGTATCCTGTTAGCCATATGAAATACCAGGTAATTTTCATCGGCGCAGACCATGCGGGATTCAAGCTTAAAGAGCAGCTGAAAAAATCGTTAAAAAATGCGGTCATTGAAGACTTATCGCCTGATTTCAAGGCTGGCGATGATTATCCGATTGTCTCAAAACGTCTAGCCCAGGCCGTGACAAAGACCAAAGAGGCGCGCGGCATCCTGGTGTGCGGTTCGGGCGTGGGTGTGATCATGGCAGCCAACCGGATCAAAGGAGCGCGCGCGTTCGATGCTTTTGACGAGAAGACCGTGAAGCTGGCGCGCGAACACAACGATGCCAACATCATGGCGCTGTCGGGTTGGCGGCAGGATGCGAAAACTGCGAAAAAGTTGATCGGTATTTTCCTGAACACAAAATCCTCGACCGCAGCGCGACACCAGCGGCGGGTCAAACAATTAGGCTAATATGAATGAAATCATCCCGGCGATCCTCGCCGCAGACGAACAGACATTCCAACAGCGCCTCGACATCGCGAAAAAACTTTCGCCTGTCGTGCAAGTGGACGTGCTGGACCAAACTTTATATCCGGAAAGCAGTTGGTTCGATCCATTGGTCGCGCAGGAGATGGACGCGGCTTGCGACTTGGAATTGCACATCATGACCAGCCGGCCGGACAAAATCATCAAAGCCTGTTGCGGCTGGCGCAAGGTCAAACGCGTGATCTGGCACATCGAGGCGCATGTGGATCATGCCGAACTCCTGCTCCTGTGCCAGGAATACGGATTTGAGACCGGCTTGGCGTTGGCGCCCACGACCTCGGTTGACGACATCGAACCCTTCGCCGAAATGGTGGATGAGATTTTGGTTCTCGGCGTGGAACCGGGAAAATCCGGACAGACGCTTCAACCAGAAACCATCCAAAAAGCGCACGGCATCGCTTTGGCTTGGCCTGGCGTATGCGTGGGATTCGACGGCGGTGTGACCGCGCAAAGCATCCCCAAGCTAGCTGAAGCCGGAGTCTCGCGCTTCAATGCAGCCAGCGCGATTTTTGACGCGCCCAATGCAAAAGCGGCATTCGAGAAATTGCAAAATGCATAATAACCGTAGGGGCAGATAATCATTTGCCCCTACCTGATATGTCATTTCTTTTATTCGATACATATCTCGCAGTCATCAAAGGCGCGCCTGGCTCCAAGATGTTCAGGCACGCTTATCTTCTTATACAAGGAAAGAAGAGCGACGCCACGCAAAACGGCAACCTGTCCTGCGCCTTCTTCCCCGCTTTTGTCTTGAGATATTTCGATTTGATAAAAAAACCACATCTGACCGTGTCCGGTTTGGTGGAGGATCTAGAAAGTTCGGGCTGGAAAAAAATCACACGCCCCAAATTAGGTTGCATCATCGTTTGGTCCGCCATGGACGACAAACACGACAAGAATTTTTCCTTCGGCCATCGGCACATAGGTTTTTATGCGGGCGAGGGAAAAGCCGTGAGCAATCTGTCATCAAGCGGTATGCCCGGGAAGCATCACTGGACCTTCGGTATTAAAAATGGAAAGCCCGTGAGAAAAATCCAAGCCATGTATTGGCATGAGGGACTCAATAGATAGTAGCTAGAAGCTAGGAGCTAGGGATTAGGTCGGGTATCGCCAAAAACGGCCAAAATTGCTATGCTGATGGCATCATCATTAAATTTTTATCTTATGTTAAAACGATTCTTGACCGCTGCGCTCACCTTCGGAATGGCGCTCAGCCCGTTTCTGCCCGCGCAGGCAACTTCGATTTCTTCCGGCGACCTGATCAAAGGCCCAGGCGACACGGTCTACTATTATGGCGCGGACGCTAAGCGCTACGTTTTCCCCAACGTCAAGACTTACCAGAGCTGGTACTCGGATTTTTCTACGCTCAAGACCCTGACGCTCGAGGAGCTGCAGCAAATCCCGCTGGCCAGTATCGTGACCTACCGCCCAGGTACCAGATTGGTCAAAGTCACCACAGATCCCAAAGTCTACGCCGTGGATGCGCATGGAACTCTGCGTTGGGTGCAGACCGAAGCCCTGGCTATCCAACTGTACGGCGCCGACTGGAGTAAGAAGGTGGATGATGTGCCGGATGGATATTTCATCAACTACAAAATCGGCGCGCCCATTAGCTCCACAGCCGATTACATGCCCTCTACGGTCATGGCTGCAGACGCCAGCATAAATTTTGACCTGAAACTTTCAGCCGCTGCACCCGTGACGCCTGTCACGCCCACGGCACCGACTTCGACCACGCCGACCGTGCC
>CAIKNB010000084.1 GCA_903828685.1 Candidatus Uhrbacteria bacterium
CACTTAAAAAAATACAAGCTGGTGGCTTTGGCGACCGTCATCGTGACGCTCATACTGAACGGTCTGGATTTGATCCATCCATACCTATACAAACTGTTTTTTGACTTTTTGACCAAGGCTACGCCAGACACCATGGCTCACGCCATCGCTTCCGCCACCCTCATTCTTTTTGCCATCATCTGCATCAAAGCCCTGCTGCAGCTCTTTTGGCGCTTCGCCGACTTGTTGCTCATCTATCTTGAGCCGCATGTGATGCGCGACATCAACCAATCTTCCTTCAACTACCTGGAACGACACTCTTACCAGTTCTTCACCAATTCCTTCACCGGCGCCCTGGTCAGAAAAATCAACCGCCTCAAGAGCTCGTTTGAGGAAATCACTGATACGTTGGTATATCAGATGATTCCGCAGGTATTGCTGACCATCGGCGTCATCACCATTATAGCTTTTTGGAAACCGGTGTTGGCCATCATCCTCGTGATTTGGATCGTGGTCTTTGTCATCATCAACTTCCTGTTGTTCATCAAGCTTCAAAAGTACGACCTGGAACGCGCAGAGAAAGATTCGGAGCTGACGGGCTGCGTCTCGGATTCATTATCCAACAACGTCAACGTAAAACTCTTTGCGCGTTTCAAACACGAAGAACAACGCTTGGGCAAAGTCCTGGAAGAGTGGATGAAAAAGTCAATTAAAGCATGGAACTACAACGAGTGGATTTTGCTCTTTGGCGGCATTTCCTTTGTCTTGGTTGAATTGGTCATCACCTACGTCGCGCTCCAGTATTACGCACAGGGCCAGCTGACCATCGGCGACTTCGTGATGTTGCAAGGCTATCTAACAACGCTGATCAGCCGCCTATGGAGCCTGCAACGCGTGTTTCGTAATGTGTTCCGCGATTTCTCGGATGCGCGTGAGATGGTGGATATTCTTATCGAACCTTATGACGTGCAAGATGCGCGCCGCGCCAAACCGCTAAAAATTGCGAAGGGAGAAGTGGACTTTAATGACGTGACCTTCTTCTACAATCAAACGCGTAAAACGCTGGATCAATTCGACTTGCGCATCAAGCCAGGCGAGCGCGTGGCTCTGGTCGGACCTTCGGGCGCTGGCAAATCCACGGTCGTCAAACTGCTCATGCGCTTTTACGACATAGATAAAGGCAGCGTCACCATCGACGGTACTGACATTTCCAAAGTCACGCAGGATTCGTTGCGCGAGATTGTTTCGCTGGTTCCACAGGACCCGTTGCTCTTCCATAGATCGCTCATGGAGAATATTCTCTACGGCAAACTCGATGCCACCGAAAATGAAGTCATCCAAGCCGCCAAGCAGGCGCACTGCCATGAGTTCATCACTGGTTTATCCAGCGGCTACGATACCTTGGTAGGGGAACGTGGCATCAAACTTTCCGGCGGCGAACGCCAACGCGTGGCCATCGCCAGAGCCATCCTCAAGAATGCGCCGATCTTGGTTTTGGACGAAGCGACTTCTAGTCTTGATTCAGAATCCGAATCCTTGATCCAAGACGCGCTCAAGACTTTGATGAAAGGCAAGACCACGATCGTCATCGCGCACCGGCTTTCCACCATCATGCAGATGGACCGCATCGTGGTCATGGAAGAGGGGAAGATTATCGACGAAGGCACACACCAGGAACTTCTGCAGCGCCAAGGCATGTACAAAAAACTTTGGGAAATCCAAGCCGGCGGCTTCATGCCGCAATAGGCTTTGTCATTGCGAGGAGTGAAACGACGAAGCAATCTCTGCACTGAAAACGGAGATTGCTTCGCTACGCTCGCAATGACAAAAGTATTGCAAAAACGACGGAATATCCGTCGTTTTTACGTGGTCGGGCTAGTGGGACTCGAACCCACGGCCTCATCGTCCCGAACGATGCG
>CAIKNB010000085.1 GCA_903828685.1 Candidatus Uhrbacteria bacterium
ATATGACCGCCGGCGGTGATGCCGAGAAGGTCGGCAAAGCCAAGAAGATCATCATCAACTGCATCATCGGTTTAGCCATCATCCTGTCGTCCTGGGCCATTACGCGCTTCATCTTGGATCGCCTGTTGCAGGCCACGCAGGGCGGTGAAGTCAGCGGCGGCGGAGGCTCGTCTTATATCGGCGGATTCGGCGGCGGTACCGGCACTTCGTTCCGCGTCAAGTCAATCACGCCGCAAGGCGATACGCCGCTCAAGCCGCGCAATACCGAGGTCAAGATCGTGTTCACCAAGCCTGTGGATGATACCAGCGCTTCAGCCATCACGGTCATCAAGGATGGCGGCACCACAGTCGGCGGCACCATCGGCGTAGTCGGCCAGCTCGTGACGTTCACGCCACAGCAGAATTGTCCCGCGCCCAACAGCGACCGCAAATGTTTTGATTCAAATTCCGGATTCACCATCAAAGTCGGCACAACGGTAAAATCCTCGCTGGGCCAGACGCTAACCTGCGGCGGTTTCGCGCCGAGTTGCCAGGCGCATTTCAGCACCAGCGACCTGGTGGATACGCAGCCTCCCGTGGTCAACATCTCGTATCCAGCGGATGGCATGCCCGTGCAGCAGAATTATTTGGTGGATGTATTGGCCCACGCCACGGATGACAGCGGCGTGGCCACAGTCGAATTTTTTGACGGCACCAAATCGCTGGGCGTGGACGGTCCTAACGCCACAAGCACGCCCCTGAACTTCGACGCCAAGGCCCAATGGGACACTACAGGCGCGGCGCTTGGGCCGCATGTGCTTTCGGCGTCGGCCAGGGATCTCGATACCAATACGAGCAAGAGCCCGAGCATCTCGGTCGTGGTACGCGCTGAACATTGCTTCAATAGCAAACTGGATGCGGACAAAGGCGAAACCGGCATAGACTGCGGAGGCGATTCCAACAGCTTGGATTATTGCGGCGCGTGTTCCGGCGGCGCCTGCACGGCCAATACGCAATGTTCTTCCGGCTTCTGCATCGACGGCAAGTGCGCGAATAAACCCGTGATCAAATCCGTGGATCCGCAGAACGGCAAAGCCGGTACTTACGTGACCATCACGGGCGCTAACTTCGGCTTCACTCCAGGCACCGTGACTTTCGTCGGCAATCCCAATAGCACGGCGGACGACAAAGTCGCGCAGCCGCCCGCAGCCTGTGTGGCAGCTGGCGCCAGAGTCTGGAGCAACTCGCAAGCCATTGTGGCCGTACCGGACGGTGCAGCTTCCGGGCCCATCGAAATAAAGAATGCGGAGAGCCAACTGACCGATCGCACCAACACTGATCCAGGGCCGGCTATTCCAGATTTTCTGGTGGACAACACCGCGCATCCTGGATTGTGCGCTTTCAATCCTTCGGGCGACATAGTGGGTAAGGAGGCAGACGCACTGGGCCAGGGTTTTGGTTTGAGCTCGGGCAAGATTTGGTTCGGATCGGACGATTATCTGCTCACAGCTTCGCCTTGGGACGATGCAAAAGTCCATTTTCGCATCCCAGTGGTGGACAACGGGCCGTACAACGTCAAAATCAGGACCGCGGCCAACGGCGACAGCAATGCGGTGGAGTTCGACGTCCTGGAAAAATATCTGGACCAGCCACCTGAACTCGATTCGTTGGATCCGGTCACGGGTCCGCAGCAGGAATACGTGACCCTCTACGGTAAACACTTCGGTTTTAGTGTCGGCACCGTGATATTTTCTACCCCGTTGCAGGATGCCGTGGGTGACACCTCTTTTCCCGACGCGTGCGCCGCCGGTTTTTGGCGCGATGACACCATCGTGATCAAAGTCCCGTCCATCTTCAAGAACAGCCAGCCCACTACGAGCGGCACATACCAAATTAAGGTCGTGCGCGCAGACGGGGCTCAGACCAATGCGCTGCAATTCCAACTCGATACCACGCTAACGGCCAAGCCTGGAATCTGCGCCATCGATCCTCCGGTCGGACCGATGGGCACACGAGTCAAGATTTCGGGCGATCGTTTTGGTTTCATCCTGCCCACGCTGACTTTCACGCCCAATAAGTTCGCGACCGTGGATTCAAATACCATGCAGGCGATCAGTTCCAGCGTGCCCAAGGACGCGAGCACCGGACCGGTTGCGGTCACATCCCAGGGCATCAAATCCAATGGCGTGAATTTTCAGGTGCGCAACTGCAACGAGGCGCCCGACATTTGCGGCCCGGCTGACAGGTTCCAATGCTGCCCCAGCGGCGAATGCCGCGCGTTGAACGACAGATGCGGACAGGTCTCGCTCAAGGCGCAATACGCTTGGCAGATGTCTACGGGCCTCATCCCCCTGGCTCCGTATGTCATCGAAGAATGCGCGCCCGATGCCAATACTCCGCCCACACCTTCGCCCAGTCCCTGGCTGAATCGCGCAGGCGGCGATCAGGCGCCGGTGGATGCTGAGGTGAAGATGCGCTTTTCACAAGAGCTTGACCCGTCCAGCGTGACGCCGCATGCCTTCCGTTTCCTCAAATGTACTTCCACTAAGACTGATCCGTGCGCTACTACCGAGCCCGTGGATTACGTACTCCATCCTTTAATCGACGAGAACGGCAGCCAGAGCGTGGTCACCTTGGCGCCCAATTTTAAGTTGGCCACCAGTACCACGTACTTGGTTAATGTTTCAACCGGCATCAAAGGCGCAGGTCAAACCGGCGCAAAAATGGTGCAGATGAAATCCTGCGGCACCGGTCTGGATGCCGAAACTTACGGATACTGCTTCCGTTTCCGCACGCGCAGCACCACCGAACCGTCGCAGGTCGGCTCAATCGGCGTGTCGCCGCATTCCTTCACGTTTACCGATACAGGTAAGAGCACCAATTACGAAGCCGAGCCGACTTATGCCAATGACAGATGCATCGTGCTGAATTGCGATTTATATAATTGGGATTGGCATGCCGGCGACGCACGCGGCTATGTCACCAACAACAAAGGCGGTAACAATAATTACGGTTATTGCGAGCAGCAGGGCACGGGCGTAGCCGAGACAGGTAACGTGCCGGTGGATATCATCGCCAATCTGGCCTCGACGGCGCTCACGGGTACGGGCTACATGTATGTATTGTTCCTGCCGCCGCAAGTGGTGGATTACGCTCCTAAATGCGACGCCGCTTGCAGTAATGCATTGGTGTGGGCAAGATTCTCAACTAAAGTCGACCCTTTGAGCGTGTACCGGACCGACAACGTCAAAGTCCAAAAATGCTACAACGAAAATTGTTTTGATTCGGAGCTCGGTCCGGCATTGGCGGCTAGCGGGATTAAGCTTGATGATGATGGTTTGACGCTCGAATTCTCGCACGCAGATCTCGAACCTGGCGCATTCTACAAAGTCCTGTTGCGCGGCGGAGCCAACGCCATCGATCCGATAAGCAAGGAGAATATCGGCATAACCGGAGCCAATGGCGTGCCTTTGGCCGGTACTAACTCCCCGTTAGGTTTTGCTTGGACGTTCCGCGTCAAGCAAGGCGCGGATGCGCACTGTAAAGTCGACCGCGTGGACGTCAAACCGGTAGAAAAATTCGAAACCGTGGTGGGTGCAAGTCAGATTTTCGCGGCCCTGCCGTTCAGCAAAGCTGATACTTGCAGCGCTGACGGCCAGCGCCTCGTGACCACGGGTGGGACGTTGTGGGACTCTAGTGATAAGCAGGTGGCGAATTTTGTCTCGCCTCTGGCGCGCACTGATACTTCCAAATTGCCTCTGGGTTGTACGGCTAACTGCCAAGCAGCAGGCTCAGGCGGCTTGTTCGGCAAGACTGCAGTCTGTGGCAATAAGCTTATCGAAACCACGGATAGCGGCTATTGCAAGACGCCTGCGGGCAGCAATCAGGGACTGACGCCAAAGGGCGATCCGTGTACGCTGTTGGCTCCTGGCGCTGCAGCTGGCGAAGAGTGCGAGCCCAGCATCGATGGCACTGATTCGTGCAATATCAATACGTGTTTATGGAAGCCTGTGCCCTTGGTCACGGCCGGCGGAACCTGCGGCAACGGAATAGCGGACTACGGTAAAGGCGAAGCTTGCGATTATGGTTTGACCTGCGTAGGCGGAAGCGTGGCGACCGATACCACGCCCGTGGCAGAGTATGCGCCCTGCAATACGCAGGCTGACAAACAAACATGCGAGAATGCCCATGGCACCTGCACCACCCATGATTACCGCGGTTGTTCGGCCAGCTGTCGCCATTTGGGCGCCAAAGCCGGACGCACTTCGTGCGGCAACGGCGATAGGTTGGGCGACGGCAAAGATTGCGACGACGGCAATATCACGGATGGCGACGGTTGCAGCGCAGATTGTCTGCATGAAGCTTCTAAACCCAGCACGCAACTTTCGGCGGTGTGCGGCAACGGCATACTTGAACCTGGTGAGACCTGCGAAGCCACGCTGGTGCATGGTTTGTCCGTATTCCCGTCAGGCTGTGATTCGATCAAGTGCGTACATATGGGTGTGCTGCCCTGCGCGACCGGGCAAACCAGCGCGTGCTGCGGCGATAATAATGCAAATGAGCCGGGCAAGGATTGCGATGAAGGCGCATTGAACGGATTAGGAGGCTGCAGCAAGACATGTTTATTGCAAGGCTCGTCTCCCGCCTATATCAACGTTCTCGGAGAAATGGCGCCGAGCTTTTGCGGAGACGGCGTGCTCGGAAGAGGGGAGCAATGCGAGATCAGCCGTTCATCCGACCAGGTCGTAAACCAAAAATTGAATCCGACGGATAACGGCAGGGTGGGTTCACCCAGCACTTTGGGCGTAGACAGCAGACAGTTGGCGTTTATCGTAGGCAATGAGCAGCCAGATGAGACTACGGGCCGCGCTTCGTCCACTTTGAGCGCCGTGCTCATGGAGCAGACGGGCATTGCCACTTATGGCTTGCAGTGCGGCTTCACTGCCGAGATGAGCTGTGTTGTTCCGGGCTCGACTGTAGCGATGGGTTTGGACACCAACGGTTGTTGCCGCGCGCGTCCGGCCTTGTTGCGCGGCTTCCCCAATCCTTCGCCCCCGGTATGCCGCAACGTGCAGATCCAAATCGAATTCGTCTCACCCATGGATGTTTCGAGCGTAGTCAATAATTTCCAGATCGCGGAGCAGACCGGTGCTAGCACCTGTCCGAGCGGCACCAAGCTCATCAGCGAGGCGCCGCCGATCCACGGATTATGGAATCAGATCAAAGATTGGTGGCATAAACTCATCGCTTGGTTCCGGGGCCAGCCCGTGATGGCGCAAAAGTGGTGCGTGGGCGGAGTGAGCGGACAGCTCGTGCCGCTAGGCGATGCCAAGACTTCGCGGACTTATGGTTTTAATCTGGATCACGTGTTAGATCCCAATGCCAGTTATAAAGTCATCCTCAAAGGCGACGCCAATCTGTCGGATAACGGTGACGTTAATAACCGCACAGGCATCAAAACGGTCAACGGCGTAGTGAGCAATGGCGACATCGCATGGACTTTCCAGACTAACGGGCAAATCTGTGCTTTGAACGTGGTCAATATCTCGGACACGACCCAAGATCCGCAAGGGCACAAGCACCCCTACCTGTATCTAAACGAATGTCCTAATAGCGCTACGGCTCATTGTCCAGAAACGCGCGTGTTTTCGGCCGAAGCTGACTCGCTGCAAAATGGCCAGGCTATAGCTTTGAGCTCCACGGACGAATACCAGTGGAAGTGGGGAGTGTGGACTTCGAGCGACAAGAATTTAGTGTATTACGCTAGTGGTCATTATGCACCGTCAGGCACTTACGCCATTCCGGCTTGGTTCACATCGCAGCAGCCTGGCGGTACGCAGCGCAACGGCACGGCTATTCTGACAGCCGAGATTCAGGTTGCGACTGATACGGTCAATGTCCCTCCGACCGTGGGCCAAGTCATCCAGGGTGTGGCTCCGGTCTCGGTTCTGGTGTGCGAAAATCCTTGGCCATCGCTTAGCCACACTCCGTTCGAAGATACGCAGGATTGGCAGAGCACCGCATTTAAAGACATCTTCAAGACCGTAAGTCCCTTCGCCTCGGATAAGAATTTCTATAATTTTTCCACCATGTATTGTCGTGATGCGGGTGAGGCGCACAATACGGACGACGATTTGCCGGGTTTGAACATCAATCCGGTGGCGACCAGCACGATTGATACGGCCAACGGCGTGCTGCGCCAGTATCTGTTCACTTATGACATGGACATGAAGCGTCCGGATCTTAAATCTGACGGAATCGGCATCCGCATCATGCAGAATCCGGATCATCTTTCGCCTGCAGCTTGGTATGCCTCCAAGAGATTCATGGGTCAACCGACAAACACGACCGTGGACGGCTATCCGGCGCTGGTAGACGGCAATACCGTTTACGTAGCAGCAGCCAATCAACCCAATATCGACGGTCCGATCTATTCCAATATCTACATCATCTCGCACAATCCTGATGCGCAGCCCGAAACGCTCGAGATTTACAAGCAGATGCTCCAGTATCTGACATTCAACATCAACGTCCAGAACCAGAGCAACACCTGTCATGTCGTTTCAGGCAATCAATACAGCCTGAGCTTGCCGTATACCGACTCGTTGGATTTGCCCATCGCTTGCACCACGGATTGGCAGTGCGTAAATGCTACAGGCACGCATAACTTATTCTGCGATGCCAACAAGCTCAAGATGGCGCGCGATACGCAGCGCATCGCTGATTTCCAGGCGCTGAATTCTTCATTGGCTGGCGGCAAAGATGCTCAGAGCTTGTATCCGCAGCTCACGTCAGGAACGTTCGTCAAAGGCCTGTCCACCTCGCTCTGGCCGTCCTGGACCGACCAATTGAGCGGCGCTTTGGGCTCCAAGAAGTTGCCGCAGGATCCGGTGAATCATTATGTGACTTGCGGTAAGTGCCAGGATGGCTCCATGTGCCAGACCGATGCGGACTGCGGAGGCCAAGCCGTGACCACCACTTGCATGGGCGGTACGGCGCAAAGCGGCAGCTGGATGCCGAATCCGGATATCGATCCGCAGACTTGTTGGGATTCCAAGACTTTCCAATATGTCTGTCCGCAGTATGACGCAGCTAACCCGTTCTCGGTTTCGCGTTTGTACCAATATCAAGTCTTGAACGGAGGCAGCCAATTCCAACTGTCATCGGAGTTTGAGGTTCACCCGCTGACCGCTGCCGGAACGGATTGGTGGTATCCGCCGTTGCCCACTATTGAGTTTAAATGCGTCGCCACTTCGACTTCCGGTCAGTACTGTATGGACGCAAGCGACAAGCCGAACGATTCGTTGTGCCGCCTGTGCCAGAATCCAGCGGGCGATGGAACGTGTAAAATCTGTAAACTCAGCGGGCTGGATTGTTCAACGGATGCGGATTGTCCGGGCAAGAATGATTCTTGTCAGCAAGTGACGTTGGATTGGCCCACGCCCATCCGCGGCGCATGCCGGCCTTTTGGCGGCTCGTTCCAATATTCGGGCATCTGCAAGAACCAACTGGTGGCCGAAAACGGAACTTGCGGCGATGGCGTGCTCAACACCAACAACGGAGAAATTTGCGAACTCGGAGATACGCAATCCCAAGCGTGTTGCACCAAGGGCCAGGGCAATTGCAGCAAGAATGACGGGCACCAGCAATATGCCTGCTTAGCTTGCAAGGGTTGGGCCGTGGACTCCAAACATCCGCAGTGCATTCCAGACGTTCAGTGCGGCAACGGACGCATCGACAAGCATTGCGCCAATACGCCGGCGCAAGGCTGCACTTCCGATAGCGATTGTCCTGCGATTAACCGCAGAACACCTGACACCTGCGTCAACGCCGAGGTATGCGATGACGGCGTATTGAACGGTTCTTATGGCCATTGCTCCACGGATTGCCAGCATTATGGCGGCTTCTGCGGCAATGATCAGTTGGACGCCGGCGAATCCTGCGACAACGGCATCCATAATGGCGAATGGCATAGCAGCAAGGTTCCGGTCGGGCCTTATCCTTTGAGTTGCGGCTTTGATTGCAAGAGCGCAGGTCCGTACTGCGGAGATCAGATTGTGAACGGCGCCGAAGAATGCGACGGCCAAACCCAAACCTCGCAGCGCGCCATCTGCAGTGACGGCATTACGCTTTGCGATACGAGTGCGGATTGTCCGAATAACGGCTCATGTGGCGGCAGCTTGCCGGTCATCAGCGGCGATGTGCGCCAGGCATTCTCCAGGCTGGCGCAAGCATCGGGTGGATTGGCCGCTTCCTTCGTCAGCAACTTCTTGCCCAGTCAGGCTTTGGCTGCGACCTTTGAAATAAACAATTTGGGAACCAAGACTAATGTCGGTACGCTAAATTCGGGTTTACAAGCTACAACCCTTAATGGAGTAAACAATACGCCGCAATCGGTCCAGACAACCGTCACGCCAGCTCAAACTACGCCGATAGCCCCAATAGCTCCTACGCAGACCCCGACGACCATAAACCCGGTCGAGGCGCCAGTTACTCCCGTGCAGACTCCGACCGGCAACCAGCCGCAATCCATCCAAATTGGCGGAGGAAACGACGGTGGCGGCTTGGGGCAGTTGAGCTCGAATCCTCCCTTGATCAACTTGATAGATGTCTGCGATCATTCGACGCCAACCTATGACGATCATCTGACCCATCTCTGGAATTCGTCTTGCGCCAACCTTACCGTGACGGTCGGCGGCATCAAGCGCCAAACCCAGCATGTCAGAACATGCGGCGCACCGGCTTCGTCTAATGCCTGTATGTGGAATTGCTGGTCGGCTTGTCAGCCAGTAGGCATTTGTGGCGACGGAATAATAAATTCCGGCGAGGAATGTGATGATGGCGCCAACAACGGTTCGACCAAACCCTGCTTGCCAACCTGCAAAAAGAACGTGTGCGGCGACGGGTTTGTGAACGCCGGAGTGGAGGAGTGCGACAGCGGAGCGCAGAACGGCTCGGTCACTTGCAATGCGGATTACAACTCGACTTGCTTATCTTGCAGCAAGCTGTGCAAGTTCATGGCATCAGCCGGAGGCTATTGCGGCGATGGCATCAAGAACGGACCGGAGCAGTGCGATGGGGAAGAGGGCTTGATCAAACTGAATGGAGTTAAGTTAGCGAATCCCATAACCTGCCAGCAGTTGGGTTATGATTATGGCGATTGTAAACTTATCAAGACGGATATTTTAGGTTTGAACACCTCATTTGCACCCGACTGCAGTCCGACAGTCAAAAATCAGGCCACGTGTACTAATGCCTGCGGTTTTGGCGGGTGCCACAAGTGTTCTGACGAAGCAGGCACAGGCATGATCCAGGGACGCGTGTATGATATGTTGTTCCAGCAAGTCGTGCCCAACGCGCGCGTCACGCTCATGTATAAAGGTGTGAAAGTTGATGAGGTGCAGACCGATGATCGGGGAGTCTTCACCTTCAAGACTTTGAACGGCAATGGTGAGTGCGCGTCCTACAAGATCGTCGTTGACATGTACCAGGATAATCCGTGCACCAACAAGGATCGCAAAGGTATGGACTGCGCGTCAGACATCACGCCGGCTTGGAGTTATCCGTACGACATAGACGAGAGCAAAAACGGCGGCTACTTTCCTTTCACCAGCGATGCTTTCAGCTTTGGCGATTATTTGGCCACCACCACATCAAAGATTTATAACGGCGTAGATGAAGATTGGATTCCGCACTTCGATATCCTGCCCAAACCCGAGCGCGGCATGGCATACATGGCTTTGCTTTGGGATAATCCTAAGGGTTTTCCCAACCATGGCACGGGTTATGCCATACATACGGTGCTGCCAAGCGAAGCGGCTTCTACCTTAGTGAATTGGGACAAGGGAGAGACTTCGGAAAAATGCGATTATGCCAACAACACGGCATATTCAAGCTCTGCCGGCTATAACACGGCGTGCATCAGGGATATAAATACCCGCGCAGCAGGCGATTGGGATGTGACTCGCTTGCCGTTTGTCAGGATGATTTGTTTGCACCGCGCAAACGAGTTTACTGATGGCTGTGCTGATGCCGGTTCTAACGGGTGTCCGTTGATCGGTACGGATAAGTGTCTTCAAAGCTATAACAAAATCCATAATACGCTGTTGACTTCTTCGGGCTGTAAATTGAGTAGCGACCCGGGTTGCGCAGCCTGCGGCGCCATGAGTAATAAGAGCTGTCCCACGGATGATGGGCTCCTTGGGAGCTGTAACCAACTACTGTATTACAGTCCGGTCACGAGCTTAGTGAATTATAAGCTCATCGATAATTCCAGCGGAAAGATAAAATTTTACGTGTTCTGGGGCGCGGATAATGGTCAAACTGGATTGCAGCGGGATATCTTGAATTATAACGCTAGAGCGTATGCGGTTTTGACTGACATGTCGGGCAATTCGAGCGTCAAGCTGATCAGTAAGCCCACGGACAGCGGCTGGGCTTGGCATGTCGCGGATTTGGACATCAATAATCAAAGCATGGACAAGGTAAATAGTTTAGAAGGGAAGAATGATACTAACGAGCAGGAGAAGGTTGTAGAGGCTATGCCGGATACGCCTAAGAGCAGTGTGGATTCTATGTTGGATGGTATTGGGTCGTGGAGCGTTTGGTTTCAGGCTGCGAACACCGGTTATTGCGTAGATAGTACAGGGACTAAGCTGAAACCCACTGTGGGCATGAACTGTTATGTCAGCGTGTGCAACAATGGCTACTCTTGCGGCACATTAACTCAGGAAAGCTTCGATAAATATAACTGGTAAATATGGATAAACGCGGAATCGCCATTTATACAGGCATCGTGGTGCTAGGGTTGGCTGCCATGGTCGGTGTCGTGTTGTTTTTGCGCAGCCAGAACGCTCCGGCGTCACAGAATGTGGAACTTCAGACCACGGCGGCGACTTCTTCGGCTGCTGGTCCTCAAACCAAGTTCCAATACCCTGGTACGCCGCTCAGCAAAACAAAGTCAGCAGAACCGTATAAGGCAAACGCGCCATCATTCGTTCCTTCAGAAACAACGCTAAGAGGCCCTGACAATTCCGTAACCTATTCAAAATAAAAATATGTTCGACACCGTACCCCCCAATCTGCCCATAGAGCCCGCGGCCAAAAAACCGCCGGCATCGCCTCTGATGCCTCCGCCAGCTGCTGCGCCGACTGCGCCCAAAGCGCCGTCTGCGGCCGTGCCTCTCACGCCGCTCGCCACAGGCCAGACCAGGAAAGAACCCGAAGACATTTTTAAGGATTTGGATATCGGAGGCGCCATGCCGGAGAAAAACTCTATTCGTGAGTTGGCTTCTGTGGCGCCGCGCCGTTCGCCCCTGCTTATCGCAGGCGTGATCGCCGTGGGCGTGCTGATTTTGGCGGCCGTGGGTTTTGGCGTGTGGTACCTGGTGCTCGCGCCGCAGAGCGCACCGAAGACAGCTGCCGTGCAACCGTCAGCCGTTACAACCAAACCCGTAGAACAAGTTGAGCAGCCGCCGGCCACGCCTGAAGAACCGGTGACCGTGCCGCCTACAGGCGCCAATATTCCGGCCCCAAACAATACGCAGACGCCCGCTGCAACCGCATCCGAGGCCGCAGCACCGACAACCGACCAGGCACCTGCTGCCGTGGCCGCGCCTGCGCCTGCTACTATCGCCGAAGGCAAGGATTCGGATAGCGACATGCTGACCGATGCGGAGGAGGCTCTGCTGGGCACCAACCCCAATCTCAAAGACACCAACGGCAACGGATATGATGACGGCACCGAAGTCATGAACCTGTATGATCCGCTGCATAAGGGCGCGCCGCTTTCCGGCAACGCGGGCATCAAAGCCGCAGCCTGGGATAAATATAATTTCCTTTTGCCCGTGGATTGGAGTTTGACCACAGACCCGGTCCAGAGCGGCGCAGCAGTTGTCCAGACAGGAACTTCGGCAAAAATCACTTTGCTCTTGCGACCCAATCCGAGCGGGCAAGGCATCTCATCTTGGCTCGGTTTGCAGCCCGGCGATTCCAGCCTCAAGCCGCTCAAACTCAAGAGCGGAAATCAGGCCATGCAGACTGCTGACGGCCTGACCAGTTATGTGGCGCTAGGGGATAGCGTGCTGGTCGTGTCTTACGACGCGGGCACGTCTCCCACCTACGACTTCCGCACGCTTTACGCCATGCTGCTCAATTCGCTGCAGCTCGCGAAAGCCAAATGATCAGATATGCCAGACGTCATGCCTCAAACCACAGCCTCAGCCGTTTTGCCCGAACCGGAGATTACTGTCATACCGGACAAGTTTTACGGTGCAGCGCTTAAAGCCCAGATCCCCACGGTGGTGCCGCCGCCTGAACAGCCGGCGCCTAAGCCCGCGGCGGGTCCTCCTAAGAAGAGCAAAGTGCCGCTTATGCTTTTAATCGTGGGCGTGGTGGTGCTGGCTGGCGCCGGAGTCTTTGTCTACTTCAATCGCAATCTGCTTTTCCCGCCGGCTTCCAAACCCGTGGCCAAGCCCGTTGTCCAAGCGCCCACGCCCGTAGTCGTTCCTCTGCCCTCGGCGCCGACTGACCTTTTGGCTACCTCCACCAACGCGCAAAGCGCAACGCTGTCCTGGACCGACACTTCGAACAACGAAACAGGTTTTCGCCTGGAACGCGCACAGGACGCCAATCCGTATGCGCCGCTGACTTTTTTGCCTCCCAACAGCAGCTCGTTCGTGGATAGTGCGGTGCAGTCCGGCGCGACTTACCGCTATCGCGTCATCGCCATAAACCAGACCGGCGATTCCCTGGCTTCCAACGAGGCTACGACCACGGTGCCGTTGCCGCCTGCGCCTGCGCCCGAACAGCCCAAGCTGCCTCCCGCAGGTTTGGATTCCGACTCCGATGGCCTGACGGATCTGGAAGAGACTTCGATCTACGGCACCAATGCGCAAAATCCTGATTCCGACGGCGATGGCTTTTTGGATGGCAACGAGGTCTACAACCTTTACAACCCCGAAGGCAAAGCCCCGGCCAAGCTGCAGGATTCGGGCGCAGTCAAACCCATCACGGGTTCGGCCGGCTGGTCAATGTTCATTCCCGTGCAATGGACCACGTCTGAAGCGGCGGCCGACGGCTCTTCGCTCACCATTGTTTCCGGCCACGGCGAGACGTTCAAGCTGGCTATCGTGGATAATCCCAACCATCAGACTGTGCTGGACTGGTATTTGGGTCAGCATCCGGACGCCAAGAGCGAGCAGATCCTGAAATACCGTTCCAAACACGGTTACGAAGGCATCATCGGCCCGGACATGCTCACTACCTATATCCCGTGGGGCGACAAGATCTTCACCTTCACCTATGACATGGATGGCCAGAGCTTCATCAACTACCGCACCACTTATTACATGATGCTGAATTCCCTGATCTTGAACGGCTTGCCTGTGATCATGGTGCCGGCAGGCAGCTCGTCATTGCCGTTTGAACCTTCGGCCACCACCACGGGCGAAGTCAACCTGCCGGAATCGGTCTTCCCCGCAGCCGCGACTTCGACAGGCGGCGAGGCCCAACCCGAGACCGCATCCACGACCATGCCCACCGAACCGCCGCCCGCATCCACGCCATGATGGAAATGAATTCTTTCGGCCGTTTGCCGGCCGGTATGACGCGCACCCAGGTGTTGCAGGCATTGCAGTCGACCATGAAAGCGGCACGGCGCTCTACGCGGGGCAGCGTCTCGGTCATCTTCATCTCCGAAGTTAAGATGAAAGCTTTGAACCGGGCGCGCCGCGGCATCAAGGATTCAACCGACGTGCTGTCTTTTGTGCCAGCCAAGCTCCCGATCAAGTTCCGGACGCAGGTGGACTGGGGCGATATCATCATCGCGCCGGCTTACGTCAAACGCGACGCCAAACACAACTCCGTCCCTTACCGGCAGCAGCTCATGCGCGTGCTGGTCCACGGCATGCTGCATCTCATGGGCTATGACCACGCCAACAAGCGCCAAGAAGCGCGCATGTTCTGCTTGCAGGAGCGCGTGCTAAAGGCCATCAAAGCTTGAATATGAAGTGGCTGCGCGAACTCGCAAAAAGTTTTGGCCACGCCTGGCGCGGCCTGCGTTTGGCTTTTGCCACGGAACGAAGTTTTCGCCTGCAGATCGCTGCGGCGCTCGTCGTCATCTTGCTTTTGGTGCTCATGCCGTTCCGTTCGTGGGAGAGATTACTGCTCCTAGTGGCAACAGCAGCCGTTCTTGTGCTAGAATTGCTCAATAGCATGGTGGAGCGTCTGACCGACTTGTTCAAACCGCGCCTGAACGAATACGTGCGCGACATCAAGGATCTGATGGCTGCCTCCGTGCTATTAGCATCGCTGTTTGCGGCCGCCATCGGACTCATCGTAATTTGGCCGTATCTAGGATTGGCCTTCAGGATCTTATGAAAGACCGACTTATCGTAGGACTCGACCTGGGATCGTCGCAAATCCGGCTTGCCGTCGGACAGGTGGCTTATGATACGGAAAAACATCCTCACTTGAATATCATCGGCGCCGTTGAGACTCCGTCCCAAGGCATATCCAAAGGCAGCATCACGTCCCTGGAAGATGCGATAAGCGCAATTTCGGCGTGCCTGGAGCAAGCAGAGCGCATGATCGGCATGCCTTTGAGCGAGGCCACGGTGGGCATCGGCGGCACTTCGGTGAGTTCGCTCGAGGCCAAAGGCGTAATCGGCGTATCGCGATCCGACGGTGAGATCCGCGCCGAAGACGTAGCTCGGGCGCTCGAAGCGGCTCGCGCCTACATCAACCCGGCCAACCAAGAAATCATCCACATCGTACCGCGGAGCTTTTCCGTGGACGGCCAAGTCGGCATCAAAGATGCCATCGGCATGCAAGGCATCCGGCTCGAGGTGGATACTTTGATCGTCCAGGGGCTCTCGTCGCACGTCAGGAACTTGACCAAAGCCGTATTCCGCACAGGTTTGGATATTTCCTATCTGGTCTACGCGCCTCTAGCCGTGGCCGAAGCCGTGACCACGCCGCGCCAGCGCGAGCTGGGCGTGTGCGTACTGTGCATCGGGGCTTCCACCACGGGCGTTTCCGTATATGAGAACGGCGAGCTCCTGCGCGCCGTGACCCTGCCCATCGGCGCCGACCATATCACTTCTGATATTGCCATCGGCTTGCGCGTGTCGCTCGAGGCCGCGGAGCGCATCAAGATCATGCACGGCACAGCCAATGCCGAATCCTTGCCCAAGCGGGGAGCGGAGATTGACCTGATAGATTTCGGCACGGGCCAAAACGAAATGGTTCCCTTGCGTTTCATCTCCGAGATCATCGAGGCGCGCGTAGAAGAAATCTTTGAAAAGGTTGACGTGGAACTCAAAAAGATAGACCGCGAAGGCATGCTGCCGGCCGGCATCGTGCTCTCGGGCGGCGGCTCAAAGCTGCCGGGCATGGTCGAAGTAGGCAAGCGCGTGCTGCGCCTGCCCTGCGCTTATGGCATCACGGCGGTCGAAAGCTCCATGCCCGAGCTCATCCAGGATCCGTCGTTCAGCGCTGCCGCAGGTTTGATACTTTGGACCTATGACAACGAGCGCCGCGAAGACGGCATGGCAAAGATTTCGGGTAGAGGACTCAAAGGCAACGAGTTGCTAGACAAGATCGGTAAGCCGCTGAAGAAAATCTTCAAATCATTCATTCCCTAGAGTGCGAAGCTTAAGAGGGGAACGGGCCAAGGCCCGTTTTTTGGTTGGCCTGGATGCGTCTTGACAGGTTTAATTATTTCTTGACGCTAGGTCTTCAAATCTGTATGCTTTTCCTAAAGAGACAAATCTTGGCTCAATAAAGCGAATTTTGAATACATTTTGTACTCATAAACATATGGCGGAAATCAAACCAGAGATCGAGACCTTTGCGAAAATCAAGGTCGTAGGTGTAGGCGGTTCGGGCGGTTCGGCAATCAACCGCATGATCGCGTCAAAAATCCGCGGCGTTGAGTTTATTGCCGTGAATACCGATGTCCAGGCTCTGCATTATTCGCAGGCCCAAACCAAGCTGCACATCGGCAAGACCGTGACGCGTGGCTTGGGTGCGGGCATGGATCCGGAAATCGGCGCGCGTGCGGCCGAGGAAAGCGCCAACGAACTCAAAGAGATGCTCAAAGGCGCTGACATGGTTTTCATCACCTGCGGCTTAGGCGGCGGCACAGGCACAGGCGCAGCTCCCAAGGTGGCCGAGATGGCCAGGGAGCAAGGCGCGCTCACCGTTGCCGTGGTCACGCGCCCTTTCGCTTTCGAAGGCGCACAGCGCCGCGCCATCGCGGACTCGGGCCACGAGCGCCTGGCCGAGATGGTGGATACCATCATCACCATACCCAACGACCGCGTGCTGCAGATCATCGACCGCAAAACCTCGCTCTTGGACGCCTTCGAGATCGTGGATGACGTGTTGCGCCAAGGCGTGCAAGGTATCTCTGAGCTCATCACCGTTCCCGGACTCATCAACGTGGACTTCGCGGATGTGCGCGCCATCATGGCGAGCAAAGGCTCGGCACTCATGGGCATCGGCCGAGGCAGCGGCGAGAACCGCGCTGCCGAAGCAGCTAAGGCCGCCATCGCTTCACCGCTTTTGGAAGTCTCGATTGACGGCGCTAAAGGCATCCTGTTCACCATCACCGGCGGTTCCAACTTGGCCATGTATGAAGTTTCCGAAGCAGCCAAGGTCATTACCCAGTCCGTAGACCCGTCAGCCAAAGTAATTTTCGGCGCCATCATCGACGAGGCGCTCAAGGACGAAATCAAGATCACGGTCGTGGCCACAGGCTTTGACATGCGCCAAGGCATGCCTAAAAAAGCGGCTTTCGGTTCGGGCGTGTTCCCGCGTCCGGCCCAGGCCGAGAATCTGGAACACATTTCGTTCGCCGGCCGTCCCGCGCCTTCCGCCGCTCCGACTTATTCAGCTCCGCCCGCGCGCCAACCTGCGTCCGAGGCTCCGGCGCCTGTCCAGGCAGCCCCAGCTCCGGAACCCAGAGAGATGCCGCGCCCTGAACCGACCCCGGCCGCAGTGCAGCCGCATGTCCAAGCGCCGACCTATTCACCGGTTCAGCCCTCGCGCCCCCCGATGCCTCCGGCCAGCCGCGTGCCAGCCGCCAAAACAGAAGACGAAGAACTCGAAATCCCAGCTTTCATCCGCAAGAAGATGATGTAGCGCGAGACATGGAAGATGTGGCATGGAACATGTATCATGAGCGTGTTCCTGACTTATGAACTGCCCAGTTTGCAATCACGCAGAAACCAAAGTCGTTGATACGCGCCTGGCGGCCGAAGGTTCGGCTATCCGCCGACGCCGCGAGTGCGAACACTGCGGTTATCGTTTTTCCACCAGCGAGGAGGTGGAGCTTTTGGATTTGGCCGTGGTCAAGCGCAACGGCGCGCGCGAGGCGTATTCGCGCGACAAGAGG
>CAIKNB010000086.1 GCA_903828685.1 Candidatus Uhrbacteria bacterium
CTGGCCGAGGATTTCGTGGGCCAGGACAATTGCAGCGTGCTGCTGGGCGATAATTTGTTCGATGAGAATTTTTTCGCGCACATTTCCGCTTTCCGCGAAGGCGCTTTGGCTTTTTACAAGCCCGTGAACAATCCGCAGGCTTACGGCGTGCTGGAAATGGACCAGTGGGGCAACATCATCTCCATCGAAGAAAAACCGGCCACGCCAAAATCCAATTTTGCGCAGGTCGGATTCTATGTTTACGATCCCGAAGTCTTCAACATCATCAAAACGCTCAATCCTTCGGCGCGCGGCGAGCTCGAAATCACGGATGTGAACAACCATTATCTGGCCGCGCACAAGCTCACGGCCAAGCCGCTGCGCGGCGCGTGGTGGGATGCGGGTTCGTTCGCCAACATCCAGGCTGCCAGCCAGTATTTCGCCTCGAAAACAGGCGCTTAAACCCGCACTTGCCCGCCGGGTGCATGGGTTGTAGTCTTGTGGAGTTAAAATAATTCGCGTCAATAAAAAATAAATTATGGAACACGAATTCACTGATCAGAATTTCCAAAACGAAGTCCTCAAATCCAAGGTGCCGGTATTGGTCGATTTCTGGGCTCCCTGGTGCGGCCCGTGCCGCAGCATGGCCCCGATCATCGAAGAGCTGGCCAACGAAATCGGCGAGGACAAACTCAAAATCGGCAAATGCAACGTGGATGAGAATTCCGCGGTGGCCGGTCAGTTCAACGTGATGTCCATCCCGACTTTTTTGGTGTTCCAGAACGGCAAAGTGGTGGAGCAATTCGTGGGCTCGGTGCAGAAAGTCGCGGTCAAGGACAAATTGGCGAGATTCATTTCGTAAAACATGCCCCACAACCTCATCATCATCGGCTCGGGACCGGCTGGCTGGACCGCGGCCATTTATGCGGCGCGCGCCGAACTCAAACCAGTGCTGTTCGAAGGCCCGGAACCAGGCGGCCAGCTCATGACCACGACTGAAGTCGAAAATTTTCCGGGTTTTCCCAAAGGGATTTTAGGTTCGGAGCTCATGGCCAACATGCGCGAGCAGGCCAAGCGCTTCGGCACGGAGATAATTTCCGACAACGTCACGGCCGTGGATTTTTCCGCGCGTCCGTTCAAAGTCACGGCTGGCACAAACGTCCACGAGGCGAATTCCGTCATCATCTCTACCGGCGCCACAGCGCGTCGTCTGGGTCTGGAGTCGGAAAAAGCGCTGTACGGCAAAGGCGTGTCAGCCTGTGCCACGTGCGACGGCTTTTTCTTCAAAGGCAAACAGGTCATTGTCGTGGGCGGGGGAGATGCGGCCATGGAAGAGGCGTGCTTCCTCACGCGTTTCGCGGACAAGGTCACGATCGTGCACCGCCGCGCAGAATTCAAAGCCTCCAAGATCATGCAGGAACGCGCCTTGGCCAATCCCAAGATCCAAGTCATCTGGAATTCAGCCGTGGAAGAGATTTTGGGCGTTGATATCGGCCATGTGACTGGCGTCAAACTCAAAGACACGGTCACGGGCGAGACGCGCGACATGGCAATCGACGGCGTGTTTGCGGCCATCGGGCATGAGCCAACCACGGCATTGTTCAAAAATATTTTGGATTTGGATGAGAAAGGCTACATCAAGACAGCTCCAGATTCTACATGCACCAGCATCCAAGGCGTTTTCGCAGCCGGCGATGTGCAAGATGCAAAATACCGCCAAGCCATCTCGGCCGCCGGTTCAGGTTGCATGGCAGCCATCGAAGCAGAACGGTTTTTAGCCTAGCAATAACCCAAAATTCGTGCTTTAATGCGGCTATATGTTCAAAGAGAGCCGCAGCGCGGAACAACCGCCCAAGCTGCGCGAGGCGCTTAAGCGCCGCAAGGCTTTTTTCGACAAGCTCGCCAAATCTCCCTGGAGCTGGGCCGCGGCCGCGGTCATGGCCTTGGAAAACCAGGGCTGTTCAGTTTCTTTGCCCCGTCAGGTGGGCTGGTTGGCTTTGGAACCCGACGCCTCAAGCGTGAAATGGAGCGTGGGAGTCGGCTCGACGCAGCGCGGGGCCGAACAGACAAGTGTCGGCAATCTGCCGCAAGCAGCAAATCAGGGTTTGAGCGTGGGTTTGGAGTTTGCGCCGCCGCGCGGCAAGCCCACCATCGAACAGACGCCCGAAGGCGTGAAAGGCGACATCGTGGTGGTGCATGCCGTACCAGCGGACCAATCGATTGAGCAGAAGCTTATGCCGCGAGCCGGTGAAACCGCGCAGCAGCGCCTGAACCGCGTCATGCAGCACAAGATCAAACCCGAAGATATCGCCAAAGAAAAGGCCAAGATGGTGGAACGCGGTCTGCTCATGTTCATGCCGCAGCTCAACGGCAAACAAGACGGCATCAAGATCGAAATGGTGGAACGCCGGGGCAGCGATACGGCGGAAAGCGAGAGCCATAAATTGTCCAGCCGCATGAGCCCGCTCAAAGCGCCAGCCCAGGAGTCGCGTCTGCAAAAAGCCCAGCTCGGACACAAGTTGGAACACGAGATGCTCGCTGACGCTTATGCCATGGAAGCCATGGAGATTTATTTTTCCACGGAAAGGTCTTCACGCTATTCCGATCGTTTGGCCCAGGCTGCGCTGGAGACCGAGCCAATGGTGTTGCGCGGTTATGCCGAAGCGCACCGCCTACTGATCGATCTCCGGATTCAGCTTTTAGGATTGAAAGACGCACAAAGTGCAAACCGCAAAACGGCCGAGCAGCTGCAGACGAATATCCAGGAGCTGGAGCAACGGCTGGAGAACGTTTTCGAACTGGCGCGCGCCCGGAGCATCGAATCCGCAGTCGGCAAGCTGCTGCCTTTGACGCAAAACAACGAACTGCGTTTGTATGTGCGCTGGGAAGAGGATTCCGGCACACTGCAGGTCCTGGCCGTCTTGGACGATCCGCTGACAAAATAAAAAATCAAACATATGCGGAGCGATATCATTGCACAAACCGTGCCCCATGCTGATGCGGATTTTTTGCGCATTATGGAGCAGCTGCCTGATCCGCCGTCTGGAATTTACGAGAAGGTCATGAAGATGCTGCCTAAATTGCACGAATTATTTTTGCAGAAGCGCGCCGCAGCCGATCGCGCGGATGAACCCGGATTATCGAGGATAATCGAGCAGGAAACAGCGCTTATCCGCGAGGCCATGAGCGCATCTTAACAGGCGCTTCCGCGTGTGCTAAAACGCAGTCACATAACATAACCCCGAGACGCACCCAGTGCGTCTCTAAAATAATCTTCGCTCCTATGTCCGCTTTCTCCAACGCCATGCGCCAGCTCGAACTGGCTGCGACCGCCATGCATCTCGATGCCTATACGCTTGAACGCCTGCGCCATCCCCAGCGCATCGTGGAAGTGGATTTTCCGGTGAAGCTCGACGACGGCGCCACCAAGCTGCTCCACGGCTATCGCGTGCAGTGGAATGACGCGCGTGGGCCTTTCAAGGGCGGTTTGCGCTTTCATCCCCAGACCGATTTGGATGAGGTCAAGGCTTTGTCTTTTTGGATGAGCATCAAATGCGCCGTGGTCAATATCCCGTTCGGCGGCGGCAAAGGCGGCGTCACGGTCAATCCCAAAGAGCTGTCAAAGACCGAGTTGGAGAGTTTGGCCCGCTCGTTCACGCGCGCCATCGCTGACGTGATCGGCCCGGAAAAGGACGTACCCGCGCCGGACGTTAACACCACGCCGCAGATCATGGATTGGCTGGCTGATGAATACGGCAAGATCGTGGGCAAGCCCAGTCCAGCCGTAGTCACGGGCAAGACTTTGGATCACGGCGGTTCCGAAGGCCGCGGTACGGCCACGGGTCAAGGTGCGTACTATGTATTCGAGGCGTTTAGCCGCAAACTAGGTTGGGATCCGGAGAGCACGACCGTGGCTGTGCAGGGTTTTGGCAATGCCGGGCAGGAAATCGCGCGCCTGTTCCATCATCACGGTTATAAAGTCGTAGCGGTTTCCGATTCGCAAGGCGGCGTGCACAACGAAGCCGGGTTGGATATCCCGGAACTCATCAAGCAAAAAGCGCAAACCGGCCATGTGGTGCGCTTGCCTGAATCGCGCGACATCACTAACGAAGAATTGCTGACTTTGCCCTGCGGCGTGCTGGTGCCTTCGGCTCTGGAGAACACGCTCACGGCGCAAAACGTGGATCAAGTCAAAGCCTCGGTCGTGCTCGAAGTGGCCAACGGTCCGACCACGCCCGAAGCTGATTTGGCTCTGGCCAAGCGCGGCGTCACGGTTATCCCGGATGTGCTGGCCAATGCCGGCGGCGTGACCACTTCGTTTCTCGAATGGCAGCAGAACATGACCAATGAACATTGGAGCGAGACGCAAGTATTCGAACGTCTTAAGCCCATCATGGACGATTCCTCCGAAGGCGTCTTGTCCACGGCCGAAAAATACGCGGTGACATATCGCGAAGCAGCTTTCATTTTGGCCCTGGAACGCTTGGATAAGGCCATCCGCAAGATTGCCTAAGCCAGCGCTCGTGTAACGCCAGGTGCCTGTTTGGGTATTATTTACCGAACGGCCAACCCGTTCTTGAGATGGCTTAATTCCATAAATCGTTAAGCATATTATGAAAAGATACTTGTCTTTGGTTACTGCGGGAGCGCTTACGCTCTCGCTGATCGTTCCGGCCATGGCCCAGGCGCAAGACGTCACTGCCGCGGCATCGTCCACGACAGCCTCTAATTCGGCTGCCAAATGCGATGCGCGCACGGCTAAAGCGCAGCTCAATCTCGAGCAAAAGCGTGCTGACGCCGACGCCAAACTTGCGCGCGTACGCGCCGATGCCGACGCTAAATTGCAGAAGCTCCATGCCGACCAGGATGCGCGCAGTGCGCAACGCTGGGCCGACAATGACGCCAAGCTGCAGAAGCAGCGCGAGACACGCGACCTCAAAGGCTACTCGTCTGACGCGCTCAAGTCCGCGGTCGCGACCTATCGTGCAGCCGTCGATAGCGCCATCAAAGCGCGCCGCGACGCCATCACGAAAGCCCACTCGACTTTCGTGACTACGCAGAATACTGCCCTGACCACGCGCCGCGCAGCTGTGGACGCCGCCATTGCCGCACGCAAGGCTGCCGTAGACGCCGCATTCGCGGTTTGGCAAACGCGCTGCAGCGGTTCAGCTGCAGAGCGCCAAGCTGCAAACAAAGCTTTCTCCGACGCCGTGAAAGCCGCGCAGCAAGCGTCCAAGACCGCCATTGACGCAGCCTTCACTGCTTTCCGCACCACCATGGCCACGGCTCGGACCACGCGCGACACCGCGGTCAAAACGGCCAACGCGACTTATAAGCAGGCCGTCACCACGGCCATGAATGCGCTCAAGGCGGCCAAAGCCGCGCTTAAGCAAGCCGCGACAGCAGCCACAAGTACGCAGCAATAAACAGCTTTAAGCAAAATCAAAACCTCGGTTTTAGCCGAGGTTTTTGATTCTTTGGGGAGCTCGTTAGCGTTGCTTAGGACGGCATTTTAGGTTAGGATAGCGTCACCTATGCCGGTCAGACGAAAGAGCCGAAAAGCCTTGCGCATCCTGAGCATCGAAACCAGCTGCGATGAAACGAGCGTGGCGCTTTTGGAAACGTCAGTGGCCCGCGGTTCGATATCTGCGGTCAAGTTACTTCATCACGAAACCGCAACGCAAATTCCCATCCACCGCCGGTTTGGGGGAGTGGTCCCGGAAGTTGCGGCGCGCACTCACGTGGCCGAATTGGTTTCGTTGCTTGAACGCGCCGGCATCTTTGGCAAAGGCAAAAGCAAATTCGATGCCATTGCCGTGACCAAGGGCCCAGGCCTCGCGACCGCTTTGAGAGTCGGAGTCGAAGCCGCGCGCACGCTCTCATTTGCGACCGGCAAACCGCTCGTGGGCGTGAACCATTTGGAGGGCCATCTGGCGTCTGCCTGGCTTATGCCGCAGAACCGCAAAGCGTGGAAATTCCCGATCCTGGCCTTGCTCGTTTCCGGCGGCCATACCGAGTTGGTGCTCATGCAGGATTATTGCCGCTACAAAGTCCTGGGCCGCACGCGCGATGATGCCTCGGGTGAAGCCTTCGACAAGACAGCTAAACTTTTGGGGCTGCCTTATCCGGGCGGACCCGAACTCTCTCGCCTGGCAGCCAAAGGCAAGGCAGACGCATTCAAACTTCCGCGTCCCATGTTGGATGATCCGTCTTTGGACTTCAGTTTCTCCGGCCTCAAGACCGCCGTCCGCGTTTTGGTGGAATCAAAATTCAAAATTCACGATTCAAAATTCACTGCCGCACTACCGGATCTTTGCGCCAGTATCCAAGGAGCCATCGTTGACGTATTGGTGGAAAAAACGATCCGTGCAGCCAAGTTATCCAAACCCAAATGCATCATCATGGTTGGCGGCGTGTCGGCAAACGCCTCGCTGCAGGAAAAGATGGCGCAGCGCGTCAAACAGGATTTGCGCGGCGTTAAGCTTTTGGCGCCGCCCAAAGGTTTTTATACGGACAATGCAGCCATGGTGGCGGCTGCCGGCTTGTGGCGCCTGCGTCAGGGAAAAGTCGATCAATGGAAAAAGCTGGATGCCGAGCCTGAACTGGATATATGAGAAGCGTAAAATTCCAACCAGGCAAAAAAATCAGCCGACTGTCGGTGCCCACGACAGATGGTTGGAAACCGGGTGCGGAAAATGTTCTGTCGCAGCTGAAACCGGGGAGCATCCTCGCGGTGCAAGGCGACCTTGGAGCAGGCAAAACCACCTTTATCCAAGCTTTGGCCAAGGAGTTGGGCATCAAGCGTTTTGTGCCCAGCCCGACTTTTTCGCTCATGCGCAGCTATAAAGTCTCACCCGCTGTAAATGGCATCAAACGGCTTATCCATGTCGATGCTTATCGGCTCAAGAATGCACGCGAACTCATGGTGTTGGATCTTGACGAAGAGCTTTCGGACGGAGGCAGCGTGCTTGTGTTGGAATGGCCTGAAAAGGTTGAGGCGTGGCTGGCCGCAAGAATGAAGCAGACCGTCAAACTATCAATCGAATAAAAAATACCACGTCCGAAAGGTCGTGGTATTCATATGAATATTCGTCAGGCGCTTCCTCCAGGCGGCGGCTCCTCGGGCGCTTCTTCCATGGCTTGCAGCTCGGCCGCGCGCAGCACCTCGTCCACGGTGGTGAGCCCGTCTAGCGC
>CAIKNB010000087.1 GCA_903828685.1 Candidatus Uhrbacteria bacterium
CGAAGAATTGAAGACGCTGCGCAAGCTCGGTTCAAGGCTGCAAGGCCATTCCAACAACCATTTCATGCCCGACTTGCCCATCGAAACCTGCGGCGGTCCGCTGGGCCAAGGCTCATCGCAAGCCGTGGGCATGGCCCTCGCCGCGCGCGCGAATTCCAATTCGAATAACATAGGGGCAAATAATCTACCGACCTGGCACACCTGGTGCTTGATGAGCGACGGCGAACTGGACGAGGGCCAAAGCTGGGAAGCCATCATGCTGGCCGGTAAATTGAACTTGCGCGAGCTCACGGCTTTCGTAGACCGCAACAATATCCAGATCGACGGTTTTACCGAGGATGTGATGCCGCTCGAACCGCTAGCCGACAAATTCCGCGCCGCCAACTGGAGCGTAATCGAAGTGGATGGCCACAACATCCGCCAAATCGTCGAGGCTGCGGACCAAGCACGCGCCACGGCCGAAAATCCCACGGTCATCATCTGCCACACCATCCCGGGCAAAGGCGTGGATTTCATGGAAAACAAATTCGAATGGCATGGCAAAACGCCTAATACTGACGAAGCGCGCGCTGCGCTCATGGAATTGCGCACGCTGGGCGGACAGATAACATCGGAGCATGAATGATATGTTGAATCCCACCCTCAATCCCCAAATTTACGATCCCAAAATAGAACAAATCCCCACGCGCAACGGCTACGGCGACGCGCTGATCGAATTGGGCGATAAAAATCCGGACATCTTCGTATTGACCGGTGATTTATCCGAATCCACGCGCGTACTCGCGTTCCAAAAGAAGTTCCCGGAACGTTTTGTGGAATGCGGCGTGGCCGAACAGAACATGCTGGGCGTGGCCGCCGGACTCGCACTTACCGGCAAGATTCCTTTCGTTTCTTCTTACGCCGTATTCGTTCCTGGTCGCTGTTGGGATCAGTTGCGCGTCTCGGTGTGCTACTCGAACGCGAATGTGAAGATCGCTGGCGCACATTCCGGGATTTCAGTCGGACCTGACGGTGCCACGCATCAAGCGCTAGAAGACTTGGCCATCACGCGCGTGTTGCCCGGGCTAACCGTGGTCGTGCCGTGCGATTATGAGGAGACGCGAAAATGCACGCATGCCGTGGCCGAGAAAGTCGGCCCGTGCTATTTCCGCTTTGCACGCGAAAAGACGCCAGTCATCACCTCAAAAAACACGCCCTTCGAAATCGGCAAAACCTACGCCTGCGTCGAAGGAGCTGACGCGACCATCGCGGCCTGCGGTCCCCTGCTCTACGAAGCTTTGATCGCGGCGCGCGAGTTGGAGAAAGAACATATCGAAGTCGAAGTCTTGAATTGCCACACGTTAAAACCGTTTGATGACGCAACGCTCATCCAAAGCGTGAAGAAAACCGGCTGCTGCGTCACGGTCGAGGAACATCAGACGACCGGCGGCTTGGCCGGAGCAGTCGCTGAATGTTTGGGACGTAATTTTCCGGTGCCGCTCGAAACCATCGGCATGCCTGACTCGTTCGGAGAATCAGGCGAACCAGACCAGCTTTTGGAAAAATACCACATGCGCAGCGCGGATATCGTAGCCGCGGTGAAAAAAACGATGCAAAGGAAAAAATAAGACCGCCTACTTTGGGTAGACGGTCGAGAGTTCAGTTGATGCCGCCGGACGGACCCTTCGCAGGGCCGCATAGGTCAGCCATCTGCTGAGCGGTAGGTTCTTCGTCCAGATCGGACATCCGCTGGATGATTTCGCGCAGCCGTACCGGACGGCTTTTTTCCGGTACTTTCTCCAGGGCGCGCGCAATCAAGAGCACGTTGTCGGCCTGGCTGGTGAGCCGGCTCCAACGCACAGCTTCGATGTGCGCCTTCAACATGAGCTTGAGGTGCAAGGGCAGGTTGTCGAGATTGGAAATGTCGATCTCCTGCAGAGCCGGCATGCAGATGCTGTCGGCTTCTTTGTCATGGCCCGTGAGCACATCCGTCAGCTTCCCGAATGCCTCGGCCAGAAGCTGCTGGCAACCTTCGCACTTTCTGATGTGCGACGTGTCTTTGACGCTTCCGAGCGTGCCTTGAGAAATCACCAGATGTTCCAGAAACGTAGCTACGCTCCTGACGGAGATGACGTTGTCCCTGAAGAAACGGAATGCCGAGTCATGCCCGAGCTTGGCTGCGGCTTGGCCCAAAGCTTCGAGCAGCGCCAGTTCGGATACGCTGCGCTCCATCTCAGGATCTTTAAGCGATTCCGGCTGGATGAACTTCCTGCCCGTGTTGCGGTTCAGGATCAGACCTAGACCACGCATGAAATCTGAAATTTTCAATCTTCACCTCCACTGGCTGAATACCACGAATATCCGGCGCCGTCAACCCTCTCGCCCTAATAACACCGGCTTGATAAACTGGCTACATGAAAAAGAACATCGGCGCCAAAACCGCTTTTGACATCATCGCCATCGGCGAAGCGCAGCGCGACATCTTCTATCTGCTGGATGAAGCGACTTTAAGCTGCCAGCTCAACAAGGAGCGCTGCCTGCTGTGCCTGGAATACGCGAATAAGATTCCGGTGCGCCACGTGGTCAAAGTCCCGGCAGCAGGCAACTCGGCCAATGCCGCGGTCGGCGCCTCACGTCTCGGACTCAAAGCTGCGCTCGTGTCCTGGATTGGCACGGACCACGCCGGTCAGCATCTGAAAGAAGCGCTCAAACTGGAAAAAGTCGCGCTTAAATACGTGCTGGCCGATCCTAAACATCCGACCAGCGAGGCGACTAACCTGACGTATCAAGGCGAAAAAACGCAGCTAGTATATTTTCAACCGCGCGTACACGTGTTTCCGCCCCTGCAAGCCGCGCGCTGCCTGTACTATTCGGCCGTGGGAATAAAACATGCGGGTTGCGACGCCAAGGTATTGGCATATCTGCGAAAAAATCCGCAAACCTTCTTCGTCTTCCAACCCGGCACGACCCATATCCGCACCGGACTCGAAGCCAACAAGCCGTTCATCGCCAAAAGCCGCATCTTCATCCTGAACAAACAGGAAGCCGAGCAGCTCCTGGGCGACAGTGCGCACACGATGTGCAGTTTGCTCGATGATTTCCACAAGCTCGGCGCAGCCAATGTCATCATCACCGACGGAAAAAATGGCGCTGACGGGTTTGATGGAAAAAATCATTGGCATATGCCGACGTTTCCGGTCGAAATAGTAGAAACCACAGGCGCAGGCGACAGCTTTGCTATCGGCGTGACTGCAGCCATGCTCAAAGGACAACCCTTGGAAGAAGCTTTGCGCTGGGGCACAGCCAACTCATGGAGCGTTATCCAGCAAATCGGTCCGCAAAAAGGACTGTTGAATGCCAAACAGATGCGCCGCGTGCTCAACAAATTCGCGAAAGTCAAACCCACGCTGCATAAACATTAAATTGCTGATATGATGTGCAGCATATGTTAGTCACCACCAAAAAACTCCTGGTTCCGGCGCGCGCCAAGCACTATGCGGTGCCGGCGTTCAATGTGAATGATTTGGAATTCCTCAAAGCCGTTTTGTCCGCAGCCGAAAAGATGAAGTCGCCGGTCATCGTGCAGACGTCTGAAGGCGCCATCGAATATGCAGGACTGGATTACCTCGTAGCCATGATCCGCGTGGCAGCCAAAGGCAAAATCCCGGTAGCCATGCACGTGGACCACGGCAAAAATCTCAAAACCATCAAAGCTGCGCTGGATGCCGGCTATACTTCTGCCATGTTCGACGGTTCCGCGCTCCCCTATGCCGAGAACGTGAAGAAGACAAAACAAGTCGTGGCTTGGGCGCGAGCAAAAGGCGCATCGGTGGAAGCGGAGATCGGCGCCATCGCCGGCATCGAAGACTTCGTGAACGTGGAAGAAAAAGATGCGCACCTGACCAATTCTGAGCAAGCTCTCAAATTCGCCAAAGACACAGGCTGCGATGCGCTAGCCATCGCCATCGGCACGGCGCATGGCGCGTACAAGTTCAAAGGCAAGACGCATTTGGACATCGAGCGGCTGAAAAAGATTTCCAAGCTGGTAAAGATTCCACTAGTGCTGCATGGCGCATCTGGAGTTTTGGAAGATGTGAAGGAAATCGCGGAAAAATACGGCGCCAAGCTCGGCGAAGCGCGCGGCGTGTTGGATGCGGACATTGCGCAAGCCATCAAATACGGCGTGGCCAAGATCAACATCGACACTGATTTGCGTCTGGCCTTCACGGCCGGTGTGCGCGAGGCTGTCCACGACCTGCCCAAAGTCATTGACCCGCGCAAACTGCTCGAACCATCCAACCTGTTGATGCGCGAAGTGGCCATGCGCAAGATGAAACTTTTCCGCAGCGCAGGACGGGTGAAATAGTTTCTAGATTCGACTTAAAAAGACGCGAATACGCGTCTTTTTTGACTTTTTAACGGCGCAATCGGCTTGACAAAGCAGGCTGTTCGTGGTGAATTTCCTCTGCCCTTTCAAGCAAGAACCATGACTAACCAAGGGAGGTGCACTCATGGCATTCAAACGCCTGACCCATCCAGAACATGCGACGAAAGACGATGCAACCCTGGCTGCGGAGGCCAAGAAATTCTTCAATGGCCAATCCTCGGTCCAATTTGTCGCCTTCATGCTCACGCTGCTGCGCGATAAGAACCCCACGTGGTGGCAACCCAAAGCGCTACGCGAGTTCTACAGCGAGACCCAGCGCTTGCGTGACCTGACCTCGCGCGTAGATATACGTTCGCGCATTGCCAAGGTCCTGACCAACATGCCTGAGCAGGCTGCGCGCAAAGTGTCGCCAGACTTCCTGGCATCGTACATCGAAACCGTGCTCGAAGCCGACAAGACCGATGTGGACTTCGAAAATGCTTTCGCACCCGAAGAGCTCGCGCTCTACGGCGACGCGCCGGCCTACTTCTTCCGTTTCATGGACGTCTTTCCCTGGGATCAGAACACCGACCAAAACCGCGAAATCGTGAACGCGCTGATCCAGGACCTGCTCAATAGTCGCGCCACGCCCGAGAACAAGCTGGCCAAACCCATCTTGAGCGAATGGGATGTGCTGAACGCCATTCCAGGCATCATCGTGATGGACCGTCTGCCTCTGAAACAGCGGGCCATCATCTTCGACGCGATAATCGCTCAGGAAAAAGGCACGCCGCGCGAGGTGTTCCATGCCAAGCAAATCCTAGCTGCGGTACCACTCGAGATGTTCGTCAAGTATGTCCATCTCGATGAGCTGCGCGAAGTTTTCGTGGTAGCCACCAAGGCCTTGGGGTTCGAGCGCCCGGTCGTGGAAAAGCCGGCCGAGACGCCGCCTGCTACGCCCGCCGAGCCCGAGAAGGCTCCTGAAACGAGCGGGGTGAAGGCATCCGAGCCGTCCACGCCTGACGAAGGTTGGACCAGGCTGGATACGAATCGTGCGGCATCACAACCGGAGATCGTCCTCAGTAATCCGCAAGCGGACAGTTCGGACGGGCCCGCGGTGACCGTGTCCGTGAACGAGATCGACTTGCCCGACCTGGGCCTCGAACCCGTTATCCCGGAGCTAAAACCATCGCTGCCCCGACCGGTCGCGGAAACCAAAACCCTCGACGCGCTGAAAACCCAGCTGGTCGAAGGGAACTTGCTCGCGCCGACCAATAACCTGCTTGATGGCACATGGCCCGCGCTAGAAGAAAACGCTCGCGCTGCCATGTGGCTCATCCTGCGTGCGCTCAATCCGGAGCAGTTCGCCAAAGACGACGAATGGACAGAGTACGACTTCAGGACCCAGTGCGACGCCCTGTTCACCGAACTGGACAGACACGGCGGAGAACTGCGAAGTCTGTCCCGAAAGCTGCGTAGCAGCCGACCGGGCCACAGACCTCCGCCCCTGCCTCCGAAGTTTCCCACGAAGTAACCGCCCCTTCCTTTCCACGCCCTCCGCTAACACCGGAGGGCTTATCTTTTTTACCAACTTCCTCCCCCGCCACCACCGCCGCCACCACCGACTCCCCCGCCGGAGAAGCCGGAACCGCCGGCACCAGCTGAAGACGGAGGCGAGAATGCGCTCGAAGACGCGGCTGCATGCAAAGAATTCAAACTCGATGCCAGCATCACGGCATTGAAGCCATTGAGGTTGCCTTCGGCCCAGTTTGGCGGCGGAATGCTCAAAGTTGCGAATTGCGCTGCCCACTTGTTCTCCACGCCGAACACGATCGCGTAAGGCAACAGAACTTGGAATTGTTCGGGCGTGCGCTCGGGCGCGTTGTGGAAGTCCAAGCGGTCTTTTTCGGTCACGGACAAGAACAATTTGAAGCCTTTGATGTCAGCCAAGAGTCTGATGCCGGCGGAGGTGCGCCGCGGCATGAACCAGCCGAAAATCGCGACAATGGCGCCGCTCACGACAGCGCAAGCTGAGCCTAACGCCGAACCGGAAAAGGCCAGCAACAGCATCCAGCCCATGCCGAAGCCGATCACCATATATATGACGCGCACCATGACCGGATTAGCATCAAACAACTTAAGGTCATTTATCTTCTTGCCTACTTGGCTGTTGAAAGCAGTCACGGCTGTGTAGAATTTTCCGTCGGATAAATCCTGGACAGTCCGCTCATCCCCGCCTTTGAACAAGCCTTGCTGGATGGTCTTTTCGTAATCTTCCAGATTGTCGTCCGCCCCTTTTTGTTTCACGAAGGTAAACGTCTGCGCCTTGCCGAATAGTTCCTTCTGTTCGCCGAAGCGGATCTTGAGATAGCCGCGTCGCGCCAAGTCTATGATGGTCGCGGTCACAGTACGGTTAGGAATCATGCCATTACTCATGGCTGCGCCAATCATGGCCGGAGAAAACTTTTGCGGCGCTTCGTATTCCGGAATGACCGTCCCAAGTTTGGGATCGCGTCCTTTGGTGTACCAGCGCCAGAACATGATGGCGAAGACGATAACCGGAATGAACAGCGCCAGATTATCCCACAACAGCATCAAGAACTTTTCCCACAGCGTGGGGCGCGGGAAGGTGCCGACCGGAAAACCGTAGACCACGGTCATGCCCTCGCCAGGCTCGAGCACGCGCGTGGATCTGTACGTGATAGCGTGTTCAGCAGATGAGACCGCGCAATCGTTTTGCTTTGATCCGGCTTGTCCGGAGAAGCAAGTGGAAGTGACGGATTTGGGATCCAGATTCCCAGGCAACATGAAGGTAAACGAGGACTGTTCCATGGGCACCTGCCAGCTGCTGCCAGCTATGTTCCAATATAATTCGTCGTGATCCGAAAAAAAATTCAAAGCACGATCAGTCGCATAGCGGATGGTGTAGTCGTGCTGACCCGTGAGCATACTGCTCTCATCGCCGATCTTAATGATCACGTTGCCATTGCCATGCGAAACGCTGAATGGCTCTTCGGCGCCGTCACGCGCCACGCCCAAAACTTGTAAGCGGTAGTTGTAGGTGTATCCGTTGCGTTCATACGTTTCGGGGATGTAACGATAGATGCCGTGCTTCTGCGCATCGCCGAAATCGTATTTGATCTTCTCTTCAAAAATCAGCCCACGCCCCTGGGTTTGGCTGGCCGTGACATCAAAATTATTGATGACTTCGGCACCCCAAGCTGCAGAAGGAAAAACCCAGACCATAAGCGCAAAAAAGACGGCCATTGCCGACAAACCGCGTACATGACGTTGCATATTGTTTTCATGGTAGAATACCAGCATGAAACAAGCCAGAAGCAAGCCCTTTGACTTAGCCAAAGCCACGTTTGACGTGGTGACCGTAGGTGCTGCCACGCGCGACATGTTTTTGAAAAGCCGGCACTTTGAACGCCGCAGCGATACGCGCGCGCCCGACGGCTTCGACACTTGCCTGCCCATGGGCGCCAAAATCCCGGTGGACGAGTTGATTTTCGAAACCGGCGGCGGCGCCACCAACGCGGCCGTGACTTTTGCCAACTTCAAACTCAAGACCGCCTGCATCACGCGCATCGGCAAAGATCCTGGAGGTCGCGAGATTTTGGACGAACTTAAACGCAAAAACATTTCGACACTCGGCGTGCAAAGCGACAGCCGCGAACACAGCGCATATTCGGTCATCCTGCTTTCCGGTTCAGGCAGCCGCACCATCCTGGTCGCACGCGGCGCATCAAAACATCTGGACGACAAAACCATACCCTGGAATAAACTCGCCGGCGGTTGGCTCTACGTGACCAGCTTGGGCGGCAACGAAAAACTCCTGGCCCAAACTTTCAAGCAAGCCAAACTCAATCGCACACGCGTGGCCTGGAATCCAGGCAGCAGCGAAATCGACATGGGAATGAAGAAGCTGCTGCCTCAACTCTTGCAGAGCGATGTGGTCATCC
Source organism: Candidatus Uhrbacteria bacterium (assembly GCA_903828685.1). Lineage (GTDB taxonomy): Bacteria > Patescibacteriota > Patescibacteriia > 2-12-FULL-60-25 > 2-12-FULL-60-25 > CAIKNB01. The sequence goes on from CAIKNB010000087.1 coordinate 8,311, forward strand.
TGAATCGCGAAGAAGCCGCAGGCTTGGCCGAGACTTCGCCGCGCGATTTGCAAGGCATCTTCAAGATCCTCGGTCCCTTACCGCGGCTCTGCCTGCTTGTGACCGACGGAAAAAACGGTGCTTATGTGCACGTGCGCGGCATGACTTGGTTCGCAGCACCGAAAAAAACCAAAGCCATCAACACCACGGGTGCCGGCGATGCTTTTGGCAGCGCTTTTGTGGCTTCTTTGATCAAAGACGGCGAAATCAAGATCGCCCTGCAAGCCGCGACGCTGAATGCGGGCGGCGTGGTTTCGCACATGGGCGCCAAAGCCGGCATCCTGAAAAATTATCCCGCGAAAAAAGATTTGGCGCGCATTATAGTGCGCCAGCTCGAATGACATGACCTTGGGCCGTCGCTTGCTGCATCTCATCTCGGACAATCAAATCATGATCGTGCTTTTGGCCATAGTCTTGGGCGTGCTGTTTCCGCAACGGCTGGCTCCCCTCAATGCCTATGCCACTTGGCTTTTGATCTTCATCTTCTTTGTCTCCAGCCTGCGTTTGGATACAAGCGAACTCAAATCCTATCTCAAAGACTGGAAGATGCTCACGCTCTCCAATTTGATCAAACTTTTCCTCATGTCGCTCGGCATCTGGTTGCCTTGCTATCTGTTCGCGCCTGATTGGGCTTTAGCCTTCCTCATCGTGGGCGCTGCGCCGACCGGTTTGACCATCTCGCTCGTGGCTGACTTGTTCGGCGGACGGCAATCGCTCGCCATGCTCATCGCGGTCACGACCTCGCTCTTGGCGCCCCTGACCTTGCCTTTGGTGCTTTGGCTCGTGATGGGGCAGCATGTGAATTTTCCGGTGTTGGACATGTTCAGCACTTTGCTCCTGACCATGGTGGTGCCTTTCGTCGCAGCCATGCTGGTCAAAAGCCGCGCCAAAAAATTCGTCAAACGCCATGATGCGGTGTGGCGCGAGACTTCGCTCATCTTCTTCGGCCTGCTCGTGGCCGGTGTCACGGCCAGCAGCTTAATCGGCTCGCACTATACTTTCAATCCTTATGACCTAGGCATCGTGCTGGTCATGGTGGCGTTCATGGGCGGCGCAGCCTGGTTCTCATACGCCGTGACCTATTGGCGCACGCCACCCGAGCGCATCACGCTGGCGCTCTGCATGGTCTACATGAACAACACCGTTGCGCTATTCGTGGGCGACCGATATTTTTCACAGCTGAACGTGGTGCCCAAGCTCATCATCATCCTCACGGCCGTGAATCTGCTTTTGCCGCCCATCAAATGGGCTGCCACGCGCGCGCTCAAGAACCAACCAAAAACATTTAAACCTTTAACCTCAACATCCTAATATGCCGCAACCCAACATCTACGTGACGCGCCGCTTTGCCGATTCAGGCATCAAAGCCCTGAAAGCCAAAGGCTACAAAGTCACGGTCTATGCCGAAGACAAGGTCATCCCGCGCAAAGAACTGCTGAAGAACGTCAAAGGCTGCGACGCATTGCTCTCGCTTTTGACCGACCAGATAGACGAAGAAGTGTTCAAGGCCGCAGGACCCCAACTTAAGATCGTGGCCAACTATGCCGTGGGTTTTGACAACGTAGATCTGGCCGCAGCCAAGAAGCGCAACATCCCGGTGACCAACACGCCATCGGACAAGGTCAACGAAGCCGTGGCCGAACACACTTTTGCACTCATGCTCTGCTTGGCGCGGCGTATTGCCGAGGCCGATGTCTTCGCCAAAGCCAAAAAATACCAAGGCTGGTCGCCCAATCTGCTCAACGGCACGGACTTGTACGGCAAAACCCTGGGCATCATCGGCGCAGGCCGCATCGGTTCGGCCGTGGCCCGTCGCGCCGTGGGAGGTTTCGGCATGAAGTTGGTATATTCGGACATGCGGCAGAATGTGGACCTGGAGCGTCTGTACAAAGCCCAATACATGAGCATGGAAAAGTTGCTGGAGACGTCTGATTTCGTCTCTTTGCATGTGCCGCTTTTGCCTTCCACACGGCATTTGATTTCGACTTCAGAATTCTCCATGATGAAAAAGACCGCGTTCCTGGTGAACACGGCGCGCGGGCCCGTGGTGGATGAAAAAGCTTTGCTGCGCGCACTCAAGACCAAGCGCATCGCAGGCGCGGGCATCGACGTGTTCGAATGTGAGCCGGCCATTGATTGCGATGTGACCGATAACCTGGAACTCAAGAGCTTTGCTAACGTGATACTCACTCCCCACATCGCGAGCGCCACCATCGAAGCGCGCGAAGCCATGAGCATGGTCGCGGCCGAGAACATTCTCGCGGTTCTGAGCGGCAAGCCGCCGTTGAATCCGGCGAAATGACATGCAGATATCAAACCCCGGCTTGAAAAACCGGGGTTTTTGGCGTACCTTGAATACATATGAAGAACCTCGGCATGGAAAGCCTCAAGCCGCGCGAGTCCAAATCGCCGGCAGAACTCAAGCGCGTGTATTTTTTCCCGCACGACAGCGAGGGCACGGAAGCGGGCAAGCCCGTGTCCGTAGAGCTCAAAGCTGATGGCACAGCCGACATCTCCAAGCTGCCAGAGAATCTGCGCAGCCGGCTGGAGAACTTCGGCGTGCCGGACGAAGCCCATCAAGAGATGCTCTTGCCTAAAGACGGTGAGAATTTTTTGCGCGCGCTCGTGCGCTCGACTAACGGCTACGTGCGCTTCCGCACCAGCCAGGAAAAATCCTGAATATGCCCACCATGGAAACAGTCCCGCAATCGGAGCAACCCCGATCGCGACGCAAAAGCGAGGCACCGGCCGAGCTGGAAGTCATTTTGCAGCCGGACGAAGTCGCGCGACGCAAAAGCCTGCGCACGATTTGCCAACGCGCACATCGCTTGGACCACAAATTCGCGCTTTTGGAACGCAACGGCAGCCTGGAGCACAACCTGGACGTGATCCAGACTCTGGATGCCATGAATTATGGCGACGAGCTGAACTGCGAGATTGTCGGCGATAAGGATAAGAAGAAAAAGAAGAATCTCAACTCCGTGACGCGGCGCCAGTACGAAGGCGATCCCCCGGTCACGGCTTACGTCAAACCGCAGCTAGGCGAGACCTCATTCCGTTACGATCCCCTGAATGGAGCGGCGAATACAATCACCAAATATTTCGACGGCACAACCGAGCGGCTGGAGACGCAGCAGGAACTCTATGCTTCGCCACATAGCTCTGATCCGGCTTCGTTACTCCTAGTGCAACACTTCCACGAACGGCAGGAGAATATCTCGGCGCTCAAACTACAGATCGCCGAACATTACGGCATCAAACCCAAAGACGTTCCATTGAGCGAAGAGGATTTTAGCCCGCGCCGAGGCGTGGATGCGGGAGCTTCGGCCATCCGCGAATACAGCGTCAGCCGCATCGACAACCTGCTGGGTTTCGACACCGTTCCGCTGACCGCTCTGCGGCTTGAGGAAGACAGTTCTGACCTGGCTTCGGTGCAGCAAGCGCTGATACCCGAAGATCCGCAACAGCCCCTGATGGAGCTGGACAAGAACATCTTCAAGGATATCGGAGATAAAGGACCCAAACACCCGGGAGCGCGCTCGCTCATGCGCATCGCGTGCTTGGATTACCTGGTCAAAAGCACTGACCGCCATCCGGGAAATGTGCTGTACGATCCGGCGGCCAAAAAATTCTACGCCATCGACAACAGCTTGAGCTTGGGTTTGTGTAAAAGCGATGAAAAAGGCGAGAGCAGGATGCTGGATGCGTATCGCTCCACCCCGCTAGAAGCCATCCAGCAGCACGACGACTGGATCTTGGACGACGAGGCCGTGAATAACATCAAACAACTCTACACTTCCACGCTCAAATACCTAGAGCTGCGACAAATCAGACCAGAACTCGACATGGCCAAACTCGAAGAACTAAGCAGCCATGAACACGCTCGGGCAACCGGCGGAACCGAAATCAAATTCATCACCGACTTGTTCCGCCAGCTCTATGGCAACGAAAAAATCGCCTCGCGCGAAGGCCTGGAATTCTTCCAGCGCTTGGAATACCTGATCAAGCATCGTCGCCCACCAAAAATTTCAAGTGGCGGAGAGGGCGACCAACTATTCGAAATCTCCAAGCACCTCTACAAAGATAAACCGGCTTCGGTCCAGATGGCCGCTACGATGCCGGAGAAGAACAAGCGTAAAAAATCATAAACATACCAGCACAAAATAAATCCCGCCTTTCAGCGGGATTTGTTTTTGGTCGCGTTAAACGCGATGGTGGACCGTGCCGGATTCGAACCGGCGA
>CAIKNB010000088.1 GCA_903828685.1 Candidatus Uhrbacteria bacterium
AGCATGGCGATGGTCATGGGACCAACGCCTCCTGGAACTGGGGAAAGCCAGCCTGGTATGTCGCGCACGTTTTCGGCGTCAACGTCGCCTACGGTTTTGTTTTGGGCAGTTTTGTTGGTGCCAACATCGATGATGCAAGCGCCGCTCTTGATCATGTCGCGCGTCAAAAATTTGGCGCGTCCCACGGCTACGATAATGATGTCGGCTTGGCCCACGGCTTCATCATCCAAATTGTCAGGTCCGAAAGTCTGCACAAAAGCACCGGTTTTTTTCAGAAGTTGTTCCAATGGTTTGGAGAAGGTCTCGCTGTTGGCGATGATTACGGTCTCGGCCAGGTTGGGCGCCACCTCGGTCTGGCCGATAAGGCGCAGGATGCCTTCGTGCACCGGGGGAATGACGGCCGCGCCGCCTTGCGCTAAAGCCTCGATGTTTTTGGGGTGAAAACCGTCAGCGTCTTTGCGCGGCAAAATAGCTTGGATGATGGCGTCCGTGTCGTGTCCGGGCGGCAAAGGCAGCTGCACCAGGATGGCGTGGACAGCGTCATCAGAATTCCATTCGCGGATCGTATTGAAAATTTCTTCGTCGCTGACGGTTGAAGGCAAGCGGCGGATATCAGCTTCGATGCCGACTTCGCGTGCGGCTTTTTCCTTGAGGCTCACGTACAGGCTGGAGGCCGGATCTTCGCCCACCACCAGCACGCCAAGCTTAGGATGCAAGCCAGCTTCCTGGATTTCGCGTTTTACCTGCCCGCGGATCGTGGCCGCTAAAGTTTTGCCGTCTATCAAGTTCATTCCAGGATGTTATCAACTGTTGGAGATTTTGTGTAGTCGGCCAAAGATTTTTACCGCAGCACGCGTTTTGACAAATAGTTTAAGCAGGTATAGGCTAGCTGCAGCTCATTTTAGTCCTACACCGCCAAGACGAAAGGGCAGAGCGGAGGCGTCCGCTTGGGTCAGGTAGCTGGTTTGCTATCGCGAATGCGTGGCGCCGATTTTTTTCGGGACAGAGTCTTGGTGGATGCTGGATCTGCGGAACTTGCAGTTTGAGTTCCGTAAGGCCTGTGAAAGAGGTCGGAAGGTAACACAGATGCGCTAAGAATCACAGAAACCGTTTGCGGCAAAAGTGATGGCGTCACTCCAGGATGGGATAGGCTGATGTCTCTGACGTCAGTTGTTAAACCGGAACGTATGCCGGGGCCATCAAGAACGAGATACGGTCTGTGTGACCAAAGGACTTCTTTCGAAGAAATGCGGGCAAGCAACTTTCCGAGGTTTTCTAGAGATTTACGGATCGGTTGCTGTGGCGCGAGGCAGGCTTCGCCATCAGGGATGCGTATTAGCTCGAAAGTCGAGTCTGCCGTGCAGACTGATGTGCTAAAGCATCCGCCCAAAATTTCTTTCTCCTCCTTCGTCAACGCGGACACCGCCAATCGGTGTCCGCAATTTTTTTACAAAATGTTTTAGACGGGAAAACCGTCGCACAACTTTTTCACTTCGGCTTTGATGTCGGAATAGAATTTATCCTTGAGCGAATCTTTGAACTCATTCAGCGCCTTCAAGCGCGCGACTATATTATCTGGTAATTGCGCAGCTTGGATATGGTCCGCGACTTGTTTGATCCAGCGCGCGATCTTTTTCATCTCGACTTCACCCATGCCCCGAGTCGTGATTGCCGGTGTGCCGAGACGAAGTCCGCTGGGGTAGAACGGCGTGCTCTTGTCGCCTGGCACGGTGTTCTTGTTGGCGTAGATGCCGCAGGCTTCGAGTGCCAGATGCAGGAAAGTGCCACGTCCGACGCCCGTGGGCGTCAGGTCGATCAAAATCAAATGATTGTCCGTACCGCCGGAAACGAGCTCAAAACCGTGTTTGGTAAGCGCTTGGGCTAAGACTTTGGCGTTATTTACGATGTTTTTGGCATAGTCCTTGAATTCGGGCTGTGCAGCTTCGTGTAATGCCACGGCAATGGCTGCCACAGCGTTCATGTGCGGCCCGCCCTGCAATCCTGGGATGATGGCTTTGTCGATTTTTTCACCTAGCTCCGGATCTTTGCTTAATCCTTTTTCCGTCACCATGATCATGGCACCGCGCGGTCCGCGTAACGTTTTGTGCGTGGTGGTTGTAATTATATGTGCGAACGGAACAGGACTCGGATGTTCGCCGGTTACGATGAGCCCGGCGATGTGCGAGATGTCAGCGACCAAATAGGCGCCGACTTCATCCGCGATCTCCGCGAACTTTTCGAACTCGACCGTGCGCGGCAACGCCGTACCTCCGCACCATATGAGTTTGGGTTTGTGTTCCAGAACCAGCTTTCTCATCTCCTCAAAGTCAGTCGAGCCATCGGCCAAGACGTGGTAGGGGATGCTGTTCCAGACTTTTGAAGTGAAAGACGCTTTCCAACCATGCGTCAGGTGTCCGCCGGATAAAAGATCCAAACCCATAAAGGTCTCGCCAGGTTCAAGCAGCGCGGAGTAGACCGCTAGGTTCGCCGGACTGCCTGAATATGGTTGCACGTTCACGTAGGGCACGCCGAACAAATTTTTGGCTCGGTCTTGCGCCAAGGTTTCGACTTGGTCAACAAATTCGTTGCCTGAATAGTAGCGCTTGCCGGGATAGCCTTCGGCGTATTTGTTGTTGAGCGGCGAACCAAGAGCTTCGAGCACGGCTTGGCTCGCGTAGTTTTCGCTCGGGATCAGCACCAAGCCGTCGCGTTGGCGTTGGTTTTCTTGTCTGATCAACTCGCTGACTTCGCTGTCTGTCGTAAAGGGATTATTCATGCCAGGCATGGTACGCCGTGCAACAAACTCGGGCAAATGCAGAAATATTTGCGTCTTAAGTCCATATCCACAAGCAATATTGCCAAATTTTGATATACTGCGCATTACAGATGCTTTTTACAAAGCGAAAAATTTATATATGAATATTGATTTATTGAGGTCTCTTCGCGTATTTACGCCCAAGCAGTGCGTGCGCTTGTCCGGAAGTTTGATCGCCGTCGCTTCTCTCTTCCTGTTTTGTCACGCGGCATCCGCAGCGACCTGCATTTTCGTCAGTGCAGGTACGAGTGATTGGAATACTGCGGCCAACTGGTCTGGATGCGGCGGCGTACTGCCGACGATTTCTGATGATGTGGTCATCCCGGCGAGCACCAGCACGGCGATCTCAGACGCTGCTTATGCTGATAACTTGATTATCGGAGCAGGCTCAACAGTTACTTTTAACGGTAATGAATTGCAGCTTTCCGGAAACTGGATTGATAGCGGCAGCGTGGTTACTGGGCCCATAGTCACCCTGGTCGGTTCAGCAGCGCAAAACATCGGCGCCGAACCCAATTTCATGATTTTGAAGGTCAATAAAGGTGGCGGAACGGCGACCTTTGGCGGTGACGTGTCTACGGAATTCCTTATTTTGGACGTGTTCAACAGCGGAGTCGTGGATTTGAATAGCAAGACTTTGACAATCACCGCAAACGGAACGGGCGCGATGCGCCCATTCAGGGTGTATAGCGGAACTTTTTTGGCTGATAACGGAACGGTTATCTATAACGCCAATCCAGTGTTCCAGACAGATATCGAGCCCTTAGTTTATTATAATCTTCAGCTTCTCAGTCCGAATCAATTCTTCATCACAGCCAGCACGACAGCGATGGGCCAATTTACGTATGCAACTGGTGTGGTTCTGAATTTATCAAGCAATACTTTGCATGTGGGTGGAAACTGGAATAACGCAGGCGGCTCTGTCGTCGGAGCGGCTAGTATAGAGATGCTTGGCTCAGCGGACGCGACAATCAATTCAACGTCGGACCTCAAGGGTTTAATCATCAATAAATCCAGCGGCAGCACGGTAACTTTGATCGGCAACGTGACTTCCACTGGTGACCTGAATATTCAAGGCGGAACTTTAGCTTTAGGCG
>CAIKNB010000089.1 GCA_903828685.1 Candidatus Uhrbacteria bacterium
CTGAGATAAAAAGAAAGCCCCGGTCGTTACACCGGGGCGAGTTCACTTTCCAGCGAACAAGATGATGATGGCTCCCAAGCACATAAGAAGTGCGGCGCCGAGACGCATGCCGATCTTCTCTTCTTTGAAGATGGCGCGGCCCCAGGCGACTCCCCAGAGGACCGACGTGCGTTTGATGCCGATGGCGTACGGCACCATGATCCGCGAGAAGGCCACGAACTGCGCGAGTGCGGCCAAGGCGGAAGAAATGCCCAAGGGCAGCAGGAGCAGCATGCCACCGGTGCTGGCGACTTTTTTGGTTTCGCCGGCTCGTACCACGAACGGCAGGAGCATGAACCCCGGCTCCACGACTGGGCTGCGCGCAACGACTTCTGACCTACGATGACCGCTCCGGTATTCACTGGGGCGGTCTTTCTTTAAACTTTAATACCCCTAAGCAAACTTGACTGGTAAGGATATTTCAGGCACTATCCAGGTCACAATTTGAGATGTTCGGGCGAGTGGCGGAATTGGTAGACGCACTAGCTTCAGGAGCTAGCGATCGCAAGATCATGAGAGTTCGAGTCTCTCCCCGCCCACCATCGCGTCAAACGCGACTTCGCAGAATCCCGCACCAGCGGGATTTTGCTTTTTGGACGCTTTTAGAATTTAGTGTCATCATTTCCTGACTACTAAATGCTAACTACTCTTTCCTATGAAAATCCCCGTTTTATACGGCACATTCCGCGAAGGTCGCAAAAGCGAAGCCGTAGCCAAATTCATCCATGCCGAACTGCTTAAACGCGGCATTGAGTCAGAGTTCATCGCGCCCGAGAACTACCACGGAAAACAACTTGAGCAGAAGCATCCGGAGCCGTGGAAGACCGTGATGGCAGAAGCTGATGGTTTGGTCATCGTGTCGCCTGAATACAACCACGGCTATCCGGGAGCGCTCAAAGAGATGCTGGATTCGTTGTATGAGGAATACAACTTCAAGCCCGTGGGCATCGTGGGCGCCGCCGGTTTCGTTGGAGGCAGCCGCATGGTGGAGCAGTTGCGCCAGGTCGTGGTTGAGCTCAAGATGGTGCCCATCCGCGAAGCGCTCTACTTCCCCATGGTGTGGGAATTGAACGATGAAAAAGGCGAACTCAAAGAACCGGAAAAGTATCTCCCCCGCTTGGAACCGTTCTTCAAGGAATTGTTCTGGTACGCCGAGACGCTGAAGGAAGGCAGGGAAAAGCATCCGTGGGGGAAATAATCATTATTTCAAATGTCCTCGTAGGGACACGGCGCGCCGTGTCCCTATCATCAGACAATTGCCCCGATTTTTGACAAATCCCGCGTTTTCGTGTATACTAGGCTTATTCAGATTGAGGTCCGTCGCAGATTCGCGTCAATTTACGCCGATTCCGACGGTTCTAAATCATTAAATTAAAGATCTAACGAATAAACTTTTTGAGTTTTTCGTTTATCCGCCACGACCAGAGTTATGGCATTTTCCGCAAGAGACTGATGTAAGCGTCCCTCGACGCATTTTTCCAGTCTCACGGACACACACAATAGACATCTATGGAACCATTCAGACGTTCCGGAAGCCCGTCAAACGGGCCTTCGCGCGGCTTCCGCCCATATCGCGGCAACCGCAAACCACAAAAAGCGCAGGGTGCGCAGGGATCTCAACCCCAAAAACCCAACCAGCCTCGCACGCCGTCGTTGCGCGTAGGCGCTGCAGGCGGGCCGCCACAGCCTGCGCGGCAGTTCAACGCGCCTTACAAGCGCTTTGAGCAACGGCCTACCGGCTTCGGCAACAAGGCTCCGGGCTTTCAGCCCGCACGCAATGCAGGCGCGCGCGCCGATTTGCGGCCCGGCTTGCCGGTACAGCGCCAAAAGTCGCAGCAAGGCAAAACCGAACAGGTAAAATCCCTGATCGAGAAAGCCATCGCCAAGAACGGC
>CAIKNB010000090.1 GCA_903828685.1 Candidatus Uhrbacteria bacterium
CTGCAGCGCTAGGGTTAATGAGTATGGATAGTACCCAAAAAGACTTTTGAGCTGCTGTGGCTTTGGGCGTCGCGGCAGCGTGTATCATGCCCCAAATCCAGAACACGGCGTAAAAGATGATGGATATGCTTAGGACGATGTAGGCCAGACTGAACCGTGGGGGTATTGAGCTAAGCGTTGCGAACATATCAGATGTTGTGCAAGTTTAGCATAAATAGCTCAATAATCAAAACCCTTCCGAGCTTTTACGCGACCGTAAAAATAGTGTTTAACCAGCTTCATATCGGTCACCAAATTGGCAATTTTCATGAAGGCTTTTGGCGCATTCCTGCCGGTCAGGATGACTTCGAGATTTTCCGGGCGCCGTTTCAGCAGGGCTAAGACGTCGGATGCCTTGACCATGCCCAAAGCCGCGCTGGAATTGATTTCGTCTAGCACCAACAGGTCGAATTTTTTTTCGCGTAAAATCTTGCGGGCCAGAGCCAGGCCGCGTTTGCCCTCGGTTCTATCCCCTGCTGTCACGCCCATGCGGAACTTTCCAGTCTTCAAATCCATGCGGTCCAAACCGGTGATGAATAGTTTTATCTGCGGCAAACGCTGGCGGATGATGCTGCGTTCCGAATAATGGCCTTCTCCGCCTTTATCGAAGGCGATCCACGCAACCTTCTTTCTCGCACCTGCGGCGCGCAGAGCCGTGCCTAAAGCCGCCGATGTTTTACCGCGCCCGTTTCCTGTAAAGACTTGAAGCATGGCATCAGAAGCGGCGCTGCAGATCCAGCATCTCTATGTCCATGGATTGCAGCTCCTCATTGTAAGGCAGGCGTTCGTCCCATTTGTTCAAGGCGTAGATGCGCTTGCCCAGAGATAAGGCCATGCCCATCTGCAGGAAGGTGTTAGGTCCGATATAGCCCTGCATGCCGTCGCGCGGCAAATCATTCACCACGAGTACGGCGTCGCATTGTTTGATTTGGTCGTACATGCCGCGGATGAATTTGTTTTTGGCCTGGAGATGGTCGGCTATTCTGGCGCCTGACATGTCTAAAGGCAGCAGGACTTTGTGCCCGATGTCTTTGAGCGAGTCGCCGATATCTTTGATGCGGTCGTACTCCCGCAATGAACCGATGACGCAGGTTGTCATAAATATGGTGGAATTTTAGCGCGTGGACGCGTACGGCGCAACTTAACGCCTACTCGTCTGGAATCTTGACAAATTTTGATATTTAAGCTATAAATTATCGTTCTTTGACGTTTGAATAAACCCCAAGGAGGAAGGAACCATGAGTGGAATCAAGAAGTTTCTGAATCAGCATCCTGTGGAGATCATCCTTGTTACGATCGGCTCTGTACTCGGAGGCGCGACAGGCTATACTTCCCGACATTCCCTGCGTGCGGCAATCGTGCCCGGGGTCATTACTCTTGGCGCCCTAAGTTTCGTCGTCTTTGTGACTTACGTCATGGCGACCATGGTCGAAGTCGTGGCCATGCAGGTCGACAGTTCACGCCACCCACTGGAGAGGCAAATCGAGCAGATGGGCTTCCTCTCTTGGAAGCTTACGCTAGGTTTGGGTGGGCTGTTTGCCGGAGCCGCCATCTTGAGCGGCATGCTCGCACATTTTCTCTGATACAAAACCGCCGGGTCGAAGATCCTCTTCGCCCGGCGGTATTTTGTTATTCGATTTTTACGAGCAACCGCTGGTGGAGCCGCAGTTCAGGCATTTGTAGCACGCGGCGTTGCGCACCATGATGGAGCCGCAATTTTCGCACGCCGGAGCATCTGACTGGTTGTCGATGACCGAGGTCAATAGCGAGGCGCCGGATTGCGGTTCGTTGTCCGACGGACGGTCCAGCAGGCTGGGCTGATGTTCCGCGACTTCGAATTTTTTGGCGGCGAGTTCGGCGATCTTGGCGTCCTCTGCTTCAATGGCCGAGTTGGCGGTGATATCCATGATCACGCCCAATGCGGCACAATCATCAGCATCCAAAAACTTTACGGCCAGCCAGCGGAAGATGTAGTCCACGACTGATTTGGCCACGCGGATGTTGGGGTTTTGGGTGAAGCCGGAAGGCTCAAAGCGCACGTGCGCGAACTTGCTGACCAGCGTCTTGAGCGGCACGCCATATTGCAAGCCGATCGAGACCGACGTGGCAAAAGCGTCCAACATGCCGCGCAGCGTGCTGCCTTCTTTGGACAGCGTGATGAAGATTTCGCCGGGCGTGCCTTCGTCGTACAGACCCACGGTGATGAAACCGGAGTGCGAACCGATCTTGAATTTGTGCGTGATGGACTTGCGCTCGTCCGGCAGACGGCGGCGGCGCGCATACGGCAGTTCGTGCGGCGCGACTACGGGGAGCGGCGCGGGTTTGGCTTCTTCCTTGTCTTTGACTTCCTGTTTGGTCACGGTGAGCGGCTGGGAGCGCTTGCAGCCGTCGCGGTAGATGGCTACGGCTTTGAGTCCCAGCTTCCAAGCCTCGGTGTAGGCGTTTACGATGTCGTCCACGCCGGCTTCGTTGGGCAGGTTCACGGTCTTGGAGATGGCGCCGGAGATGAACGGCTGCACCGCAGCCATCATGCGCAAGTGGCCGCGGTAATGGATGGAGCGCGTGCCTTTGGCTGGTTTGAACGCGCAATCGAAGACCGGCAGATGTTCAGGTCGGAGATGCGGCGCGCCCTCGATGGTGTCGTGCTCGTCGATGTAAGCCAGGATGTCGCGGATCTGCGTTTCGCCGTAGCCCAGCTTGTGCAGCGCTTCGGGCACGATGCGGTTGACGATCTTGATCATGCCGCCGCCCACCAGCCATTTGTAGGAAACCAGCGAGATGGCCGGTTCCACGCCCGTGGTGTCGCAGTCCATGAGGAATGAGATGGTGCCAGTCGGCGCCAGCACTGAAATCTGCGCATTGCGGAAGCCGTATTCGGTACCGTGTGCCAGAGCTTCGTCCCAGGCCGAGCGCGAACGTTCAGCCAGAGTCGGAGGCACGGAAGCATAGTTCTGCGTGTAGGCTGCGTCGCGGTGCATGCTCATGACGTGCAGCATGGGTTCTTTGTTGGAGGCATATCCGGCAAAAGGTCCGACCCTCTCCGCGATGCGCGCCGATTGATCGTAGCCTGCGCCTGACATGACCGAGGTGATGGCTGCGGCCACGTTTCTCCCCTCTTCCGAATCATAGGGTAAGCCCATGGCCATGAGCAGCGCGCCTAAGTTGGCGTAACCCAGGCCCAGGGCGCGGTAATCAAATGAGTTCTGTTCGATGGCCGGCGTGGGATAGCTGGAAAAACCAACGACGATCTCTTGCGCCGTGGCGATGATGCGGCAGATGTACTCGAAAGCCGCCACGTCAAAGCGCCCAGCAGCGTCGCGGCACTGCATCAGGTTGACCGAGGCCAGGTTGCAGGCCGAGTCATTCAGGAACATGTATTCGGAACAGGGGTTGGAAGCGTAGATGCGATCCGTGTTGGGGCAGGTGTGCCAGCGGTTGATGATGGTGTCGTACTGCATGCCCGGGTCGCCGCATTCCCACGTGGCTTGCGAGATATCGCGCAGCAGCTCTTTGGCTTTGAATTTTTCGCACGGTTCGCCGTTTAGTACGAACTTGGTCCAAAAATCGCCGTCCGCCTCGGCCGCGCGCATGAAGTCGTCGGTCACGCGTACCGAGTTGTTGGCGTTCTGGAAGAACACGCTGGAATAGGCGTCGCCGTTGATGCCGCCGTCATAGCCTGCGTCGATTAGGGCATGCGCTTTCTTCTCTTCCTTTGTTTTGCACCAGACGAACTCGTGGATGTCTGGGTGTCCGATGTCCAATATCACCATCTTGGCTGCGCGCCGCGTCTTGCCGCCGCTCTTGATCACGCCGGCGAAAGCGTCGAAGCCGCGCATGAACGAGACCGGGCCCGAGGATTTGCCGGATGAATTGCCCAGATTTTCCTTGGATGAACGCAGGCTTGAGAGGTTGGAACCCGCGCCCGAGCCGAACTTGAAGAGCATGCCTTCGGTCACAGCCAAATTCAAAATCGAGCGCATGTCGTCCGAGACCGAGTTGATGAAGCAAGCCGAACACTGCGGATGCGAATTGACGCCCACGTTGAACCACACCGGGCTATTGAAGGCCGCGCGCTGGTTGACCAGGATGGAGGTTAGCTCGGCCTCAAAGATGTCCGCGTCTTGCGCAGTCTGGAAATAGCCGCCCAAGCGGCCCCATTGCGTGATGGTCTTGGCCAAGCGATCCACCACCTGGCGCATGGAGGTTTCGCGTCCTGGCGTGCCCAGCTGTCCGCGGAAATATTTTGACACGATGATGTTGGTCGCGGTCTGGCTGTAGCTCTTGGGCATGTCCACGCCTCGCTGCTCGAAGATGACCTTGCCTTTCTCGTTGGTGATTGAGGCGTCGCGGCTTTCCCATGTAATTTCGTCGTACGGATGGATGCCGGGTTGGGTGTAAAAACGTTCGAGCGTCAGGCCTTGACCGTAGACCGGCTGGTCCGATCTGCTCTTTTTGTCAGCTCGATATGAAAGATAGCGCCGCGCCGCATGCTGCAGGTTGTGGTCCAAAAAAGTCATGCTTATGATCTCGCGCAGCTCCTCGGTCGACGGTACGCCCGAGCCGCCAGCGTTCCGCTCCAGGCGAGCCACCACGTTGTCCGTGATGCGTTTGAGCAGCTTGGCGTTGGTGATGCCGACGGTTTCGCAGGCCGCGCGGATGGAGCGCCCCAATTTTGCCGCATCAAAATCAGCGATGCGTCCGTCGCGCTTGCGGATGGATTTGAGCGCACTCAAACCGCCATTTTGGGTTGTGATAAAAACCGCCGACTCGTTCATAGTCTTTGGGGATTAGGAATATTTAATTGTATTTTATTCGGCGGGTGTCGCGGCCCGAAGGTGTTCCCGACTGGGGAGTCGGGAAAGTGCGTGCACCGTTCGTAGATTGGCCCCGATAAACCGTCGACCACTACATCTTGTGGTGGCTCGAAGATTATACCACAAGATGTAGTGGCTGAAGGTCTCGTCAAGGGTCAGAGTCCAAAGGTCAAGCCGAGCGTCAGACTTACAGTCCCAACGACAGGTTCAGGGGCGCGCTGGGCTGGTCGGAAACCGGCTGGATAGGCATGGGAACCGGTTGTTTTTGGCCCAATCGGTCGAAATAATACACGGTTTGGCTGGTCAGCGCCTGTTCGTACACATCGCGGGTGACTCGGACATCCTGCAAGCAATAGTCGCGCAGCTTGTCGATCTCTCCCTTCTTCCAGAACTCGATGGCTTGCAAACCAGAGCCGCTTTTCCCCACCCCCAAGGTTGCGGTAGCCACGGAGTCAAGTTTGACCCGGAAGCCGATACGCTTCTCGATTTCCACCAGCAGGTCCACTGTCGGGATGCGCATGAGGTCGCCGGTATAATAGGACTGCATGCATGGATAGTCGAAGCCGAACAAGTTGTAGCCGATGACGCGGCTGGCGCGTTCGAGGCGCGGCCAGAGTTTGGGCAAGTCAGCTTCGAGGAAGGATTCAAAAGTATCGGTCTCGTAAAAATAACAACCAACGAGCGAGATCTGCAGCAGCGCGGCGTTGTATGTGCCGATGTCCTGAAAGGAGTTTTGCGTCTCGATGTCGAGTACGACTTCGTGTCTGGCCATGGTTGTGACGGGAGTATTTTAGCGCAGCGACATTATCACGCGGTATGGAATTAGGCGAGAGTCGGCCAGCTTGCTTTAATCGCGGGTTTTCCTTAAGGTAAACCCAGGTACCGGAGAGGTGAAAAATGACCGAAACCAGGCGGATAACATTCTTTCCCTATGGGCAGTCCGCAGATCCAAAACTGCGTACGGCCTGTGAAGCCGCGTTGATTAAATGCGGTGCCGATACGCAGCGCATTTTTGACGGGCCGTGGCGCAACGAGGAACATTTCATCACCTACGCTTCCCGCTTGTGCAGCGCGCTGGATAGTTCCTCGCCCGCGATCGTGGCGTTGGCGCGGAGCAATCCGATCAAGCTCCATATTTTGGGAAAGCGCAAGCTGCTGTGTCAGTCACTGCCCTTTCTTAATCGCGCGCTATGGATAATCTTCATTGACCCATGGGTCGAAAGAAGATTCTTCATCAGCGCTACGGAACTGGGAGTCTTCGACGGCACACCTGAAAGCGACGGAGAACAGACTGGCTTATTGGTCTGGATGCCGAACGAGGAGCAGCGCAGCTGCGTGAATGAGCGTTATGTAGTGCTGACTCCGCATACCCGCTTTGACGAATACTTTCACTCGCGCTTGAGCGTGCTATGGGATGAAATTGACAGGGCGCCCCGCGCAAAATAAAACGCTCCGGAATTTATCCGGAGCGTCTTTTTTATTCTGGTTTTTGTTATTCTCTCCTCCTCTTGAGCAGCTGACTTTCATCCGCTCCTCGAGGGGTGGCGGGAACGTCAGGTCGACGTTCCCGAGGAAGGATTTTCAGCGGAATGTGACCGAGACAGATAGCGTGTCATCAGGCGTTGAAGGGACGAGGAGGTTGAAATAGATCGGTGGCTTTGGGCCTGCGCCATTCGAAACCATTTCGAACGCGACGTTTGACCCTTGGCTTGTGGCCGAGACTTGTCCTAGGCTCACTCCATTACCACCGCAGGGCTTGTTTCGTGAGAAATCGTATGCCCAGCAATAGCCCGATTGTGACCTCGAAGCGTACCTGACGTCGAATTCAAGTTTGCTGTTTGCAGGAACCTTGATTTCGCAGGCAAACGTCCCAGGTGTGGCCTCCGGTGTCATGGCGCAGAGCTGCTGCCATGGATGAGCTCTGCCGTTGGATTCATACCAACCCTCAATAGTCACCGGGCCAGTTACGACTGCGTGGTTGGTGTCGGATGGCGCACCGCGCGTTTCACTACTGTATCCAGCCATGATGGCCACAAGAACGAGGATGATTGCGAATGAACGGTTCATTGATTATTCCTCCGTCTTCGGGCACCGAAGCGAAATTGCTTCAGGGCACCAAGGGGAGATGGGAGCGTTGAGGATGACGCTCCCGGGAAGGTCTAGGGGAGTACGCGGATCAAAACCGGATAGTTTTCGCGACACCATTGTCCGAATATTTCGTCGATATCTCGGCACTCGCAGCCGCTGACATTGTGCGTTCGGCAGAACTCGAGCATAAGCTTTTGCTTCTTCTCGTATCTCCAAGCGGTCACAGTGTACGTTCCGAGGATGAAGATTGCCC
>CAIKNB010000091.1 GCA_903828685.1 Candidatus Uhrbacteria bacterium
GTGGTGATTTTTTCTGTCTCCGACGAAGCGAATGCTTATCGTTTGGCTTTTTCGACCGACAATTTGTCGTGGAGACTGGAAGAATTAGCGTCCTTATAAAAAATGTCATCTCAACCATCACAACGTCTCATTGCCCACGTGGACATGAATTCGTATTTCGCGTCCGTGGAGCAGCAGGCCAATCCCACGCTGCGCGGCAAGCCTTTGGGCGTGTGCGCTTATTTACATAGGAGGGGCTGCGTCATTGCGGCTTCCATTGAGGCTAAGCGTTTAGGTATGAAAGTCGGCATGTCGGTCGAAGAAGCTAGGTTGAAAGTCCCGAGCGCCGTATTCGTGCAGAACGATCCACCTAAGTACCGTGCCGTGACCTCGCGCGTTTTTTCCATCTTGCATGAGCTTACGGATTGCATGGAGCACTATTCCATTGATGAAGCTTTTTTGGATCTCACAGGTTGGTATCGCGATTCGGCTGAAGCTGCTTGGGTGTTGTGCCAAGCGCGGCAACGCATCAAGAATGAAGTAGGGGATTGGTTGCGCTGTTCCATCGGCATCGCGCCCACGCGGTTTTTGGCCAAGACCGCATCTGACTTGGAGAAACCAAATGGCTTGGTCATCATCAATCAAGAAAATCTTGACCAGATACTGGCCAGGCTTGAACTCGAAGACGTATGCGGCATCGGGCCGCGCATCAAAAAGAGGCTGGTGCGCCTGGGCATCCATACGCTTTTGGAGCTCAAGCGCTATCCGGTGGGCAATCTCATGCGCGCCTTCGGCAAGAGCGGCTATTACTTGTGGTGTAAGGTGAATGGATTGGAAGTCGAGAGCGTGACTTCCTCGGACAGTGCGCCAGCGCCTAAGTCCGTGGGCCATTCGTACTGCGTCCCGGATCGCGTTAATAAGGAAGGTAATGTTTTGGCTACGCTGGTTAGATTGACCGAACGTGCTGGCAGAAGGCTACGTGCGCTTGATTTGCTGGCCGCGTCGGTTTACGTTTCAGTCGGGTTCCGAGGTGCTGATTATGGTTTGCCGCGTGGTCCGTTTTGGTCACCGGGCGCGGGTGAAGGCGGAACCTTGTACACGCTGTTGGATGAACCGGCTTCTGATTCTTTTTCTCTGGTCGGCGCGGCCGCTGAACTTTTGCGTGAGCTTTGGCATGGCGAGTGCGTCAATTTTTTGGCTGTCACCCTCACCAACCTGGCAGCGCCTTCAGGACAGAGACGTTTGTCCAACGTAGGGGCGAATAATCATTCGCCCCTACCGTGGGATCCGTGTTTCGAGCGCAAACGTCAGGCATCGCAAGCTGCGGATTTTATTCGCGACCGCTATGGCGACGAAGCCATCGTGTTCGGCAACATGCTGGGCTTGGGCGACGAAGCGCCTGACCGCATCGGGTTCAGGAAAGTGGAGGGAGTGGATGTCCAGCGCAGCTTGTGACATGATGTGGCAGTATGAAAGCCGCCATAATTTCGCCGTCAGGACCGTCTACGCATACGCCGGAGCGCAGCGCTCAATTCGAGTCCGGTTTGAGGAATATTCAGGCTCTTGGATTCGATTGCGTCGTGGGACAGCATGCGAAGAACGCCCTAGGCTTCGTGTCAGACACGGTTGAAAACCGTTTGGCCGATTTGGTTGCGGCTTATAGCGACAAGACAGTTGATGTTGTCATCGCGGCCAATGGCGGATGGAACTGCAGCGACCTTTTAGGTGAAGTCGATTGGGAAGTGATTCGTAACAACCCTAAGCCATTCGTCGGTTTTTCGGACAATACGGTATTGCTCAACGCCATATTCTCGGCCACGCACCAAATCCAAATCCACGGACCCATGGTGACGTGGGGATTTTCCGAAAACGATGAGCTGACGAATAAGAGTTTCATGCAAGCCGTGACTCAAAGGAAAACAGAAATGCCCGCGGATGCATTCGGCACATTCTTGCGCGGTGGTTCGCTCGAAGGAGTCGGGCTAGGCGGTAACCTCATCAGCCTCGAAGGTTTGCTCGGCACGCCATACGAACCTGATTGGCGCGGCAAGATATTGTTTTGGGAAGAGACGGAAGAAACTTTGTATCGCGTGTTGCGTTCGCTCACGCATTTCAAGAACGCCGGAGCATGGGAAAAGATCAGCGGCATGATCATCGGGCATTTAGACCGGATCGACGGCAAATTCGCAGCCACAGAAACAGATTCGCTCAAGGCCGTCATGGAACATTTTGCAGGATATGATTTTCCCATCCTGAAAACCGACCTGTTCGGCCACGGCACCAAGACAAATATCAGCTTGCCGGTGGGCGGCAAGATCAAAGCCGACGACAAAAGCATCACGTTTGTGTTCTAGCTTATGACCGCGATTTTATTGGCCACAACAAACAAGTCGAAAATCGAGCGCATACGCAAATTGCTCAAAGCTTCGGGTTCAGATGTCGAGGCGAAAATCCCATCAGACGTAGGCTTGGAGTCTATCGAAGTCGATGAGGGGAGCGATCTTCTTGAAAACGCACGGGCCAAAGCCCAGGCATACATGCACAAGACCGAATTGCCCATACTCGGAACTGATACGGGTTTTTTCATGGATGGTGAAATCTTGGATCCGGCCATGGTCAAACGCAATGCGTTGCAAGGCAGAGATGAGAAGTCGCTCACTCAAGACGAAATCAGCCAAGCCGTCCTCGAATTCTACCGCGACCTCGCGCGTAAGCACGGCGGCAAAGCCGAGGCTTTTTGGAAAGATATATTCGTCATCTTGTCTCCGGACGGAAAAGAACAAACTGCGGAATCCATCCGCGAAGTCGTTTTGACCGACGAGGTGCATGGCGAGGTGAACCAGTATTTCCCCATGCGCAGTCTGTATTACTCTAAAGTCACGGGGAAATATTTTTGCGACGCTACGGAAGAAGATGAATTGCGCGAACTTAAACCCATGAGCGCCGCATTGGTGCGATTAGTCGGAACGGAAAAAGAGAAATTGAAGTTCAAGTGAACCGGCTGGCCGAAGTTGAACAAAACCTGCTGAATTGGTAGCGTAGCTCCATTATGGCGCAAGTCTATCCATTCCAAGATATCGAAAAGAAGTGGCAGGCCGACTGGGACCACAACCAGACATACCGGGCCGAGGATTTTCCGTCCAAGGAAAAGTCCAAAAAATTCTACGGACTCATCGAATTTCCGTATCCTTCAGGCGAGGGCTTGCACGTGGGCCATCCGCGGTCATACGTGGCGCTCGACATCATCACTCGCAAAAAGCGCATGGAAGGGAAAGACGTGCTTTACCCCATCGGCTGGGACGCGTTCGGTTTGCCTACCGAGAACTTCGCCATCAAGAACAAAATCAAGCCGGCAGATGCCACGGCCAAGAACGTGGCAAACTTTACGCGCCAACTCAAGATGTTGGGTTTGGGTTTTGATTGGTCGCGCGAGGTCAACACCACGGATCCCAAATATTATAAGTGGACGCAA
>CAIKNB010000092.1 GCA_903828685.1 Candidatus Uhrbacteria bacterium
ATCTTGGCGGCTATTCCGGCCTGCTGTGCCATCTGGCTGGGTACCTCGCTGACCCGGGAGCGTATCCACGAGTTGAACGAGTTTGTCGCCTTCGAGGAGGCCATGAACCTCGCCAACTGTCTGGCTGAGGTTAACGAGGCCAATGACGCCGAATTGGGCTGTGTGTGGTGCTGGAGCCTGACTGCAGAAAAGGAGAACGGCACTGCCGTTATCACGGAGATGCGCCAAAAATGGGAGGAAAATGGCAAGGCTCTCGACGCCGCCTACGGACGACTGGAGGAGCGCACCGCGAAGCTGGATTTCAGCGCCTACGATCCCAAGCTGCGGGAGATCCTCAACGAGGTCGCTTCCTCGAAACAAAAGCTGGGCGATCACCGAGTACAGGTCCGCAAGACGATGGATTATGTGCCGATGATCACGCCCTATAACGAACTTAAGACGCGCATCCAGGCACTCTATCCGGCACTGCTTAAAGAGACATCGGACAAGGAACTCGCCCAAAGGCTCACCTCGTACAACCTGTATGTGGACTACTACGGTGCCTGTGTGCAATATGCGGGCGTGATGATTTGGGCCCATCAGATTCCGAAGCTGCCCCCCAACGGCTATGCGCGCTATGAATCCTATTTCCGCGAAAGTGAGACGTTGCTTAAACACTTTCGCAATCTCGCGCCTGCGCCTATTGTGGCCCAGGTCGACGCACTGCTCAACGACGAGCGTGGGCGCTGGGTGGATGAAAAGGTCCGCAGTTTTCTTAACGCCAGCGCCACCGAGTTTCACGATTTCGGGCCGCATCGCAGCCTAGAGCAGGAGCTTAAGGCCAAAGCCGAAGGCCGCAATGCCGACCTCGGTAAGATCGCCGGCGTTATCCGCGAAGACATCATGAAATATGCTGGGGACCGGATCGAGAGTATGAAGTGGAAGCGCAATATAACTTTGGCTTCGCTGGTGCTAGCTCTCGGGCTGACCGTGACGGTTACCTTATCTATAGCCACAGCGCTCTCTCGGCTCATCGCCCGCATCACCGAAGGTCTTGCCGAGGGAGCCAACCATGTATTGGACGCCTCCCGGCAGATCAGTGAGGCCAGCGTGGGGCTGGCGGAAAGTTCTAGCACACAGGCCGCCAGTGTGGATCAGACGGTGAATATGATCGGGTCAATCCGAACCCTCATCGACGTTACCACGACCAATGCGCAAAAGGCCACGGCTGCAATTGGCAACACTTCAAAGGTTGTGGCTCAATCCAGCGAGAATATGGCGGAGATGAGGAGTTCGATCGGACAGATCGCCTCCAACAGTACGCAAACCAAGAAGATCCTACATACCATCGACGAGATCGCTTTTCAGACCAACATTCTCGCGCTAAACGCAGCAGTCGAGGCTGCCCGTGCCGGCGAACTTGGTGCGGGGTTTGCGATTGTAGCGGAAGAGGTGCGTTCACTGGCCCAGCGGTCGGCTTCGGCAGCGAACTCTACCAACGAATTGATCGAGAAGTCGCACCGTTGCATCGACTCCGGTACCGCTGCCACGGAGCGGGCTAATAGCTCGTTGCAACGTGTATTGGGGTGCACAGCCGAGGTCGAGCAGTGTATAACCGCGATCGAGCATGGCGCTCAACAACAGGTTAGAGCTATGGGTGAGTTGAGCGATGCGGCGAACAAGGTGGGCTCGCTCACCCACGGCACCGCAGCGGCGGCCGAGCA
>CAIKNB010000093.1 GCA_903828685.1 Candidatus Uhrbacteria bacterium
CGAACAACCTTTGCCCTACACACCTATCGCCGCCCCTACTGGGACGAGCGAATCCTCAATAAAGGATGCTCATTTCGTTCCAATTATCTTAGCACTTTTTATAACTTTTGTCAATGATTTGCTGACCTTCCGCCCGCCCTGCCTCTCTACCCCGCTAAATAACAAAAAATTGCCTAAAATTAGACAATTTTTCTGGAGCCGTTGATCGGGTTTGAACCGATGACCTTCTCCTTACCATGGAGATGCTCTACCAGCTGAGCTACAACGGCATGTTTCTTTCTTTCCTTTTCTTAAAGTTGAAAGTCCAGTTATTATTTTTTCAGCGAGAACTGTCTGAGCGAGCATTAGCTGAACTGCGAGCGAGTTCCGCAGCGAAAAAATTATAACTGGACTTTCAACTCATTCCCTCTATCTTTTCTTTCAACGCTTGGAGCTTGGGACGGTCCTCGGACAACAGCCGCAATTTATCGTAGCGCCGCTGCGCCTCCAGGCGGTTGCCGAGAATTATAGCAGCTTCCAAAGAAAGTTCAAGGTATCGGGATGACTTGGGATCCAGCTCTACGGCGCGCTTGGCAAAGGGCCAAGCTTTTCCGGCCTGGGCCTGCTGCAGGAAGAAAGCAGCCAGCTCGGATTGACGATGCGCCGAGCGCGGACGAAACTCCACGGCTTTGCGGCGCATATCCTCGGCGCGCACCAAATCCCCTTCGGCTTCCGCGATTTCGGCCAAGGCGGCAAAGCATGCATCGTCGGCTTTCTTCATCTTGAGCAGGAATTCGAACGTCTCCTTGGCCTGGGGCCAGAGCTTTTGCTTGAGATAGATGCCGCCCAAACCGCGATACGCATCCCAGTTGTGGCTATCCAAGGCCAGTACGTCGAGATAGCGCCGTTCAGCTTCGGCCCATTTGAGGTCGCGCTGCAAAGAACGCGCGTCGTCCAAAAGAGTCTTGATGCGGTCCTTAGCCGAAGGCGTGATGAAAGCGAACGGCGTCTTGGCTTGGTTATAGTATTTCTCCAAACGCACGAGCTGGAGATACACGGCGTGGTAAGCGGTCTTGCCGTACAAGATGGCGCGTTTGAGCAGCATCACAATCGGACCCAGCTTGTCGGCTTTGACGCGTTCAAAACGCTGCTGGATGACTTGGTCGCGCGTCAGGCGCTCGCGCTCTTCTTGGATGGATTCGGGTTTGAGCAGGCGGATTTCCTTCCAATGCCGAAAGAGCGTCATCAAGATGACGATCAAAGCGATGCCGGCCAGAGGCAAGGTAATCCAGTAGATCATTTAATTTGGGAAGATGGCTTAAGCCGGAACAGCGGCGCGGCAGATGAGCCCAAAGTTCCGGGGATCCAGCGAGGCGCCGCCGACAAGCGCGCCGTCCACGCCGGTCGTAGTCATATACTCCGCGACATTGCGCGTGTCAACAGAACCGCCATAGATGATATGGATTTCTTCGGCCAGATGGCCGTATTTCTTGCGTAGCACGCCGCGGATCTGCTCATGCATCTCTTTGGCGTCCAGCGGCGAGCAGGGGCGTCCGGTGCCGATGGCCCAAACCGGTTCATACGCGATGACCAGCGGCGCTTTTCCGTCGCCTTTGACTTCCGCGATGGCGGTCTGCACCTGACTGCGCACGACTTTGGCCGCCTCGCCGCGCTTGCGTTGCGCAGCGGTCTCACCCACGCAGATCACGGGCATGAGTCCGGCTTTTTGCGCAGCCGCGGCTTTGCGCGCCACCATCTCGTCGGTCTCGCCCAGATTGGCGCGGCGTTCGCTGTGCCCGATGAGGCAGAGACCCACGCCGAATTCGGTCAGCATGGTCGGGGAAATTTCTCCGGTGAAGGCGCCTTCATTAGCCCAAAAACAATCTTGCGCCGCAAGAGTCGGGATGGAGGCGCGGCCAAGCGAGGCGCGCGCTGCGGCCAGGCTCACGAACGGCACGGCCACCGCGATATCCAAATCCTTAGGCAGGCGTTCGCGGCGAAACGCGCGGATCCAGCCGCCGGCGCGGATCGGACCGTAATTCATCTTCCAGTTGGCGATTATGAGTTTCTTCATAGCAATATTATTTCCAGTGGACAAAATTATTCACGGAACGCTTGGAGGCAAAAGGGCCGATGACCGCGGCAGCCATGTGTTCCGGACGAAAAATCTGCTTGGCCAGCGCCTGAACCTCGCGGCGCGTGACTGCGTCATAGCGTTTCATGCGTTCTGCTGGAGTTTCGGTGCGGCGGCGGAACAGCCAGTCCTTGGCATACCATTCGGCCTGCGACGCGGAATCCTCGAAAGCCAGCGTAATGCGTCCGCGTAGATGGTCTTTGGCGCGCTGCAGTTCTTCGGCCGTCACGCCGTTGTGGCTCACGTCCTTGAGTTCGTGCACCACGGCTTTGACCGCCTCGTTCATGCGCTTTTTATCCAGTCCGGCCATGATAGAGAAGATGCCCACATCCTCGCGCGCCTGATGTGATGCGTTGATGGAATAGCACAAGCCGCGACGCTCGCGAATCTGGATGAACAAACGCGACGACATGGTACCGCCGAGGATGGTGGCGAGCAGGCTAGCCGCAGGCAAAGCTTTGTCCTGCAGCTTCACGCCGTAAAAACCCATGGCGAACTGCACTTGTTCGGTCTCTTTCTTTTGGAAAGCCACGGGTTCGGGGATGCGCTTGGGATATTTGAAGTCCTTGAATCTGCTATCGTGTCCGGTCGGCTTGTGCACGCTGCCGAAGGTGCGCTCCAAGAGCTGCTTGATGCCTGGGACAATCTTGCCGGCTACCACCACGGCCATGCGCTCCGGGATGTAATAAGCGTCGCGGTAAGCGATGAGGTTCTCGCGTGTTACCGAACGGATGACCTCGCGCGGACCGGCGATGTTCCAACCCAAAGTGGAATCAGGGAACAATGCTTCTTCTAACAGGTCGTCCACATGCATGCGCGGATTATCCTCGTACATGTTGATC
>CAIKNB010000094.1 GCA_903828685.1 Candidatus Uhrbacteria bacterium
CAACAAAACAGCAAACAAACATGAATACACCGGGCGCGCGGAAAATGTTTTTATCAGCTCTTTTGTCTTGCCGTGTTTCAGAAAGTGCAACGACCAGCCTAATAGGAAAGCCAAGGTCATGACGACGCGCAATGAAACCGTGTGCGGCCAAATACCGAATTGCAGCAACGATCCCAGTGAACCGATCAAGAGTTCCAAAAGCAACAAGGATAATCCGGCCCAAGGCTTTTTCCAGCCAAGATACAAGGCAACAAGACCAAGCAGCGCGCAAAAGACGCTATTAGCCACGGAATGGAACAGCGTCAAAGCCGAAACTATCTCCAGGACTATCGCGAGCGCAGACCAATGCGCCACGGGCGTACGCAAAAAATTCACGCACCACACCACAGCCATGCCAAACGGAGCGAGCGCGGAGATCAACCAAGAGCGCCAACCTGGATGCCACTTAGCAAAATATTTCTTCAAGCTCGTCAGATAATACGCCTGGCGTTTAGGATGGAACTCTTTGGCAAAGGATTGCCCCGCGTGATGTACGACTAAAACTTGCGGCAGATACAATACCTGCCAGCCGTTGGCTTTGGCGGTTTTACAAAAATCAACTTCTTCCATCCAAATAAAATATCTCTCGTCAAAACCCAGACCTTTATCCAAGAGCTCGCGCCTGACCAAAAAACATGCGCCCATTATCTGGTCCACGCTTTGCTCTTTGTCATGTTCGAAATCTTCAGCCAGATAACGTTTCAATGCTGGCAAATGCGGGAAAAGATGCTGCAATTTCAACACGGTGGCGACCTGGTCTCGTACTCCGGGAAAACGCCTAACGCTAGGCTGGTATCGCCCGTCAGGATAAACCATCTTTGGTCCCAAGATGCCGGCTTGCGGGCGCTCATCAGCCAAACGCACCAAGTCATGGATGCTGCTTGGCGGACAAATCGTATCAGGATTCAAAAACAGAACGTAACGCGCATCGGCCCCAGCTGCACCCTGATTACAAGCTTTGGCGAAACCGAGGTTTTGTTCGTTCCAAATCAAACTGATCTTTCCGTGGTGATTAGCCGCACGCCTTGCGATTTCCGCACTGTCATCAAAAGATGCGTTATCCACCACGACGCACTCCCAATCCAGATTGCCGCACGCTTCATGCAAAGATTGCAGACACTTGTGCAATAAGTCACCTACGTTCCATGACACGATAACGATTCTCAAATCTTTCATATCTTGTGTTTTGTTTTTACGATTGTTTCAGCTTCGCGATAGCGTCCGACCTCTTTAGGCTGAAACCCGAAAAAATTCCATGGTATGAGATAAGCCACGCGCGGCAGCCAGCGGCTGATGCCTTGTTTCCGCGGTTCTATACGATACAATTCGCGATCGATCCAAACTCCTGTAGAGCCTCGTTCTGCTATGGTCAGCCACAAATCCCAATCCTGGAATTTCTTGAGCGATTCATCAAATCCCGGAAAGGCACTGCGCCGTAAAAGTGAAGAAGTGTGGATAAAGTTACGAATCTTCAGTGCCGCACCATCGAACTGTTGCGCGCGAAAACGTTTGGCGCCCCAATAAAAGTTAGAATATGCGAATGCCGCATGCCCATCATTCTTCAGCGCGGTGCGAAACGCGGCCAGAGCATCCGGGACCAAAACCGCATCAGCGTCCAAGAATATCAAAAACGGAGACGTCGTTAGCCTCGCGCCTTCGTTCCTGGCAGCAGGCGCGCCGCGGTTGGTCTCGAATCTGATAAAACGAATCTGCAGTCTGGTATCGAAATTCTTGACGACTGAAGCTGCGTCGTCAGACGAGCCGTCATCCACCACCACGACTTCGGCAGGCACAAGCGTCTGACGAGCCAAAGCCTCCAGCGTTCGCGGCAAAACTTCGGCATGGTTATAGCACGGAACCACGACAGCAATGTCATCTGCAGGCAAAGCGTCTTCGGCGTAACTGATGGATAAAACGCGCGACATCTTTAACCAGCGGTCTGACCAGCGGAAATCCTTTTGCGCGCGTTCTTTGGCTTGCTGTCCTAACTTGAGACGCAATTCAGCATCATCCAGCAAACGAATAATCCCCTGCTCCACGTCATCGATTGATTTTGGATTGACGAGCAACCCCGTCTGTTCGTGTATCACGGCTTCGCCTGCTCCGCCGCTCTTGCCAGCGATTGACGGCACGCCTGCCAAAGCTGCTTCCAAATAAACGATGCCGAAGCCCTCGACGTCTTCGCGCTCTTCGCGCACCGGAAGCAGAAAAACATCAGCCGCTGAAAGCCACAGCCACTTGGTTTCGTCATCCGCATCCAAAATCCAACGAATCTGCGTCTTGGATTCGGCTGCCAGCTGTTCCAATCTTTGTCGTTCAGGCCCATCACCCAAAACTACATACAAGACGTCACTCTTGGTCTGGATGCGCGACAAAGCTTTGATCGAGACGTCGACTCCTTTGCGCGACACCAAGCGCGCAATCGACAGCACAATCTTTTGCTGCGGTTCGAGAGCCAATAGTCGTCGCGCATCTTCCTTGCTCTTCATCTTGCGCTGTTCGACTCCGGGCGTAATCACCGTGACTTCTGACTTTGGAACCAGCTTCAATAATTCCTTCTTGGTGAATTCGCTGTTAGTGAACAAATGAGTAGCCTTGCGACAAATGCGGCGCAACAACCAGCGCTTCCATGCGCCTTGCGCCAAACGTATATCCAATCCGTGGAAAATCAAAGCGTAGTCTGGTCCTCCGAAGAGTTTAGATATCCACGACGCGGTCCCGACAGGAAAAACATGGCTGACTAGGATGATCGACGTTCTGTGTTCAGTGTTCCGTGACAACCTGACCAGCGGCCACCAATGCGGCCAAGACTTTCTCGACATCTGAGCCGTCGAAACAATTCCCGGACCGCTCGCATCATGGCCTTCCGGAACCGTGACAGAAATCGCACCATTTGATTCTTTCACCAAGTTACCCAAATACCGCGCTACGCCTCCGCGCTCCGGTGGATAATCCAAAGTCACCAATTGTATCTTAGGCGTCGGCATGGATGTTATCTTCCTCTTCGATCAATTTCTTGTTACGCAATCCCGCGAAGAATTTAAAATCAGCAGTAGTGATGATGCGGAAGGCGAAAGCCACAATAATCGCCACGAGTGAACCAAGGACAAAGGCGACCACGAAAGGTAGATAGAGCGAGAACTCGTGCCAGGCGACCCAGCTTATGGCCGCGGCTGCCAAGGCGCGCGACAAGATGCCTAATACCATCTTCCAGCCGCCTGCGTCGCGCCTTGAAAAATAAATGCCCATGAAGAACAAGCCCCAAAAAGTAATTACTCCGGCCCAGGCTGCGCCCACGGCACCGAACCACGGTACAAGCGTAAGATTTGCTATCGCACTCACGAACATGGTGATGACCATGGCTGTTGTCTTTTGATGCGCGCGACCGGATGAATTGAGGAGCGAACCCACGGGATAATCCATGAACAATGCCAACAAAACCCAAGGCATGACTTCAAACGGCGCTACCGCCCCAAGAAATTTTGATCCGTAGAAGAATAGTACGATCCGCGGCGCTAGAGCCGAAAGCCCTGCGGCCAAAGAAAATCCCATGAATGCCATGAGCCGCAATGTGCCTTGATAGGTGCGTTTGATTTGTTCATGGTCTTTCTGCGCCCATGATGCAGCCAAAGCCGGATAAACCGCCGCTGTCACGGTCATAGGAATAAACTGAAGCGCATACGTCATCTTATAGCCGATAGCATAGACGCCTACTTCGGTCAGACCGCGAAAAGCCTGCAGACACATGGTGTCGATGTAGGAATAGAATTTGACTGCCAAGCCGGCGATGGCAAAGGGTAATGCCGCACGCATCAGATATTTGGCGTCCAACCAAGTCGGTTTTGCGATATGAATGCCATAGCTGCCTTTTTTGCTCATAACCCAAACCACGTTCCACGTGCTGCCTAGCAACAAGCCGCAGACTAAACCGATGGCGCCCAAGCCCATGAAAGCTGCAGTTATGGAAAAAGTCGCAGTCAGGATTTGTCCGATGAGCATACCCAGAGCTTCAGGCCGCAAATCCTGCTTGCCGCGGAGCGCGCTGTAGATCATGAGATGGAACGTATCGGCTGCCATGACCAAACACGCTACGGCCACGGCAGTCATGGTCGTCGAATCAACATGGCGCAAAACCCCATAACCCAATGCCGCCAAAATCGCAATCGGCGTCAAAACCAATTTCACCGCTGTTGCCGCACCCAAGATTCTATTGGAGTTATCTTTTGCACCGGCATACGACAAAATGATGACTTGCGTGATGCCTAAATCGGAAATAACCACGAAGAGCGACGTGACCGAGGTGCTGAAAAAGTATGTACCGGTCACGTGCGGGCCCAAGAGCTTGGCTACGGCCCAAAAATACACAAAAGCTATGAGCTTGTTGAAA
>CAIKNB010000095.1 GCA_903828685.1 Candidatus Uhrbacteria bacterium
AGACAATGACTGGGAAACTGTCGTGGACTTTTCCCATTTCCGCAAAAATGGAATCTCGGCTCAAGATTTGCTCCGTCGACTCAAGCGCATTTGACCCGTATGGTTGATCGGATCGACAAAGCGTTGCGCGAGCTCACACCTAAACGACGACAGGAAATCGAACGCCTTATCCTGCTTATCAATGAACATAAGCTTAGCGGTCTGGACCTAAAAAAGCTGCGTGGAACCGACGACATCTACCGTGTGCGCAAAGGTAATATCAGGATCATCTTCAACAAAACCACAGACAGCATATTCATCCTAGCCATCGAACGCCGAGCCGACACGACCTATAACAAGTTCTGACTTTCCTCGATTGGCCTTTTTTTGCCCTAACCATTAAGCTCTAAGCAATATGGATGAGGAAGCGCGTTTGATTACCCCCGAAGTCCAAACCGAAGAAACAGGTTTTGACGTGTCTTTACGGCCCAAAACCCTGGACGAATTCATCGGCCAGCCCAAAATCAAGGAAAATCTGGGCATCTTTTTGCAAGCCGCCAAACAACGCGGCGAACCCTGCGAGCACGTGCTCTTGTACGGCCCGCCGGGCCTGGGCAAGACCACGCTGGCGCACGTGATTGCGCATGAGATGGACGCCAACATTAAAATCACGAGTGGCCCTGCTTTGGAACGCGTGGGCGACCTGGCCGCTATCCTCACGAACCTGGAAGAAGGCGACGTGCTGTTCATCGACGAGATCCACCGTCTGAACCACAGCATTGAAGAGGTGTTGTATCCAGCCATGGAGGATTACGCGCTGGATATTGTAATCGGCAAAGGACCGACTGCGCGCACTCTGCGCCTGGATCTCAAACGCTTCACGCTCATCGGCGCCACTACGCGCATGAGCCTGCTTTCCAGCCCGTTGCGCGACCGTTTCGGCTCGGTCTATCACCTGGATTTTTATGGCCATGACGAGATGACCTCCATCGTACGGCGCACAGCCGACATCCTGGACGTGCCGATCGAGGAAGAACCGGCGCGACTCGTGGCTTCGCGCTCCCGGCGCACGCCGCGCATCGGCAACCGGCTGCTCAAGCGCGTACGCGACTATGCGCAGGTCAAAGGCGACGGCACTTTAGACGGACAAACCGTGGTCAAAGCCCTGGACGCGCTGGAGATCGATCCGCGCGGTTTGGATGAGACTGACCGCCGCGTGCTGCGCCATCTCGTAGAAAAATTCCAGGGCGGACCAATCGGACTTACCACGTTGGCCGCAGCTTTGAACGAAGAAGTTGCCACTTTGGAAGACGTGATCGAACCGTATCTGCTGCAAGAAGGCTTTTTGAATCGCACGCCGCGCGGCCGCATGGCCACGGACCTGGCCTATATCCATTTGGGCATGGCTCCGCCAAAACGAGACACGCCGAGCGGTTTAGGGATATAATGTTTCTATGATTCCCCTCTATTATTTCCTCGCGACTTGGGCCGTTTTCATGTTTCTTTTCGCTCTGATGTCGCTCCTGACCATCCTTCAACTCGTCAGATTCGGCCTCGCGGGCATGGGCACCTACGCCTCCAGCTTCCTGTTCATCGCCGTATGCGTGGTTGCGATCCTGGGCAGCACGGTGTACTTCGCGAGCGTGGACTGGACGCAAAGCGTCAATCTGTTCGGCGGGCTGTCTAATTCCCTCATCTTTAATCCCACTCCCCTCTAAACCGGGAGTCCACGGCCATGCTCGACCTACATCATCTTCCGGGTTCGGATCTGCAGGAACAGAAAGTCATGTACTTCCGGCGCCACCTCATCACGCTGTTGCCGGTGGTCATTTCTTTGATTTTCGTCTTCGCCATCCCGCCGGGATTATATCTGGGACTGACTTACTTCAAACCGGAACTTTTCCAGGATTCCGCTTATTTCACCTTATTCATCCTGGCGGCCAGCGCCTTCTTCCTCTTCGGGCTGCTCTTTGTGTTCCAGATGTTCGTGGAATATTGGCTGGATGTATTCATCCTGACCGAGCGCCGCATTTTGGATATCGAGCAGACCGGCTTGTTCAACCGCACCGTGTCCGAACTCCGGCTCTACCGCACGCAAGACGTGACTGCTGAGGTCAAAGGTATGCTGCATTCGCTTTTAGATTACGGCAACGTGTTCATCCAAACAGCGGGCGAAATGGAACGCTTCCACTTTGAAGACATCGCACATCCCAATCATGTGGCCAAACTGATCCTGGAGCTCTCCGAAGACGACCGCAAACAGCAATTAGATGTGGCCGTGGAGGAATTCAACGTCCCTGACCGTTCAGCGCACGACCAGGTGGCAAAAAAAATCGAACCATAACGTAAAAAACGTTTTCAAAAAAATAGCCCCCGATGGACACCGGGGGCTTTCGTTATAGGGCACGCAACTGCCGCCAGGCCGCAGAGATGTGCAGCTCAAGCTGCTTAAGACGTTGGTCGATTCGCTCGATAAAGCCCTGGTTCTTCTCGAGTTCTCCTCGCCAGTGGCACATGAGGTAATCATCATCCTGCGCTGGATGCCACGCTTGATATTCAGCCATCAAACGTCTGACCGTTTGCGCATCTTCATCAAAATATCTCCTCAATTTCTTAAGGCTGTTGCTGGCACGCCGTGTGCCATGGATGTATTTCCAGATTGTTTTGACGTCCATCCGACCTCCTAAAATGTACGAATGGCGCCATCCTACAATAAACCGATATAGCTGCGCAAATCAGCGTACGCTTTCAACTCTTCGCGGCTGGTTTTGAAC
The DNA here is from genome assembly GCA_903828685.1 of Candidatus Uhrbacteria bacterium. Classification (GTDB taxonomy): domain Bacteria; phylum Patescibacteriota; class Patescibacteriia; order 2-12-FULL-60-25; family 2-12-FULL-60-25; genus CAIKNB01. Next base: position 2,754 of record CAIKNB010000095.1, read on the forward strand.
TCCTTATCGCCGAAGCTGCCGAGATACTCCTTTTGCCCGCTCTCAAACACGCGCGCCGCAGCCCTACTCTCCACCCCGTCTAAATATTGCAAAAAATCTGCCGCAGGTCTGGCGCCTTGCGCGATTCTGGCCATGCCCTGTTTAACGGATTCTTGCAGGGCCAGCAGTTCCTGTTCTTGTTTATTCAAGCTTGCCAGAGTATGTTCGTTCCGATCGACAAAATCCTTAATTTGCCGCTCCGCGCCATGCGGATTCATTGAAACATTCAAAGTCAGCGCCAGTTCGGGATTTTTGAGCTGCTGCTGCAGGGTCTGCTTTCGGCTTTTGATGCTCTTCAAGAGTTCCTGCAGGGGCAGAAGCAAACGCTCTTTAGTCTGGGCCAAAGCCTCCATGCCGCGCGAATCAATCTCCTTCTGAACCTTTTGCCGCTTCTTTCTGTCATGTTCAGCCTCATGCGCCACGTGGCGCAGCAAAGCATCTCTACCTTCGGCAGAACCCATGGGCACCAAACCGAATCGCGAATCGTGGATGTGGGTTTGATTCATTTTGTTACGCATATGTTTGGGTTGGTTTTATTTATACGCCCGACGTAACTCGGTGCTGGTGTAGAAATGCTTCAGGATGCGGTCATAAGTCCAACCATCAGCCGCCGCGCCTAAGGCACCCGTAGCCGACATGCCGACGCCATGGCCCCATAAGGTCTTGCCCTGATCCCACGGCACGGACACTGACACGAGCCACGGGAATCCCGAGCCGCCCCAAACCTCGGTCCAGGCGCGCGTGCGTCCATCCGAGCGCGAATAGTAAGGAGTGATGGCCAAATTTCCGTTATATGTGACGATCTGTCCGCGCGTAGCATCCACGGCGGTCACCACGTTAGGATCGCGGATTTCAGCGCCATAACCGCGGTACACCTGATCGTATTTTGCATCCACCGTGTAATTCTCGTCAGCATGTTTGGTGCCGCGATACACGTGGTACATGGCATAGGTACGGGCTGCGGTCAGCAAGGCGCGCTGGTATTCCTGCGGACTGGAGTTTGAGGTTTCGCCGATGCCTTTGAGATACCACTCGATAGGCAATTCGTTGATGACCCAGACCAAGTCCGTGGCTGGCGTATAGCGCAGCTCAAGTTTGGCGCGGAATTTGTTATCATTGGCGCCCGGCAGCCAGGAAACCGGCACCGAGATATCCGTAATCTCAAGCGGCGAGATGCCGTCGGCCGCTACGGCCACATACACGCTGGAGGATTGAAGGTTGCAGCCCGTGCCAGCCGTAGTATAGATCTTGCTCGTGCGGCTGTACTTCACGGTCAGGCTGTCGCCGGTCGAGAAGCTGCAGACCGTAGTGCCGTTCTGCGTCAGGTTGAAACCCGTGGACACGCCGCGCACCACCATGGTGTCGTCGTTGGTGTGGAACAAGCCTACGCGGATGATGGGCTCGGCCGGCAAAGAGCTCACGTCGCCAGTCAAAGGCTGCGCCTGCACCGGTGGGGCTGCGGTCTGATTGGAGGCTTTCGGCGCTACATAAGTTGTAGACGGAATGGGGATAGGCTGAGGCGCGATATAGCCGTCGGCAGTGACCGTAACCGGGATATCGATATCCGCACCGCTCACTTGCTGTTCGTCGGCATACAGACTGAAATGTGCGGTGTAGCTGCCTTTCTTGACCGGCGCTTTAATCGTGACATTCACATAACCCAACTGACCCGGCGGCACGTAAATCATGGCGCGCATGGCTTCGGTGCTGGAGAGCCACGAAGTCGGATCACGGAAAGACATGGCCTGACCCACGACCGTGGCCAGATTGACGCCCGAGGCGCGCAGCGAAAGCGTGTTCCAGCTGGCTGTGCCCGTGTTCTTGATGGCGAAGGTGAAAGTCGCGCGGTCATCGCCCGTCAAACTCGCATTCTTGGCCGAACCGCTTATGAGCTGGCCTTGGTAGATCGGCTTGTCTTGCGGCAGACTGTTGAAGTCCAAACCATTGGAGATACCTTTTGCAATATAATCCAAGGGCATGGTGACATGGATAGGCAAAGCCACAGCACCGTTAGCGATTAAGGCCGTATTTCCCGCTGCTAACTGAAATGTCTCGGAGTAACTTCCGGGCTGGTCAGGCGCTTTCAAACTAATCTTGAAATGACCGATCTGATGCGGTTTGACCAGCGTCTCCTGAAGCACAGCGGCTTGCGTTGAGCTAAGCCAATCGCTGGCCTGAAACGGGCTTTGGTTATTGCCATCGCTCGTGTTCGCCGAAACAACTACCGTACCGGTCGAGGACCAATTTTTAATCCCTGTATTTTCAAAGGCTAAAGTTACCGAAGTTTGATCGCCGGCTTGCATCTGCCATTCGATACCGCCGCGATCCACGAGCTGTGCCTTCCAATCTGGTGAATTGCTCAATATTGCATTCGGCGTTTTGGTTTGAACGGAAGCTGTCTGGACAGCGGTGGCCGTGGCCGTAGTCTGCGTTACAGGCTTGCTCTGCGCAGTCGCGGTTTGGGCCACGACTTTGCCCACGTTAAAAGTCACAAGGGCGGTCGAGCCTTTGATCCACAAATTATTGCCGTAAGATAAGATGTACTTCTCCTTGTAGCTTCCGGCTTTTTTCGGCGCCTGCACCCAAAACGTGGCTGTTGCGGTCTGTCCCGGACTTACCGTGGGCTGGCTAATCACGGTCGGCAAATCGTCTTTGAGCCAGCTCGGCGTACTGAACAGCGAAGAATTCCCGTTGAGATATACCGCGGTATTGCCTACGCCTGCGATCCACGTCTGCGTGCCGATATTCTTAAAGCTCACCGTTATCTGCTTTTTTTCACCCGGCTGCAAGACTGCGGTCAAACTTACCCCCTTGGCCTGATAAACCAGCGAAGCGGCCTGTGAAGCTGGCGCTTGCACAAAGCAGACGAATGCCAATACGGCCCCAATAAAAATAGATCCGCCAGCGTATACCAAAGAATGGAACGGCTTGCGGATCCGGTCTTCTACCCGAGTGGATTGTGCCGGTTGCCAGGCTTGCGCCAGGCTTCCGGTACGCGGGTGTTTCATAGGTTTATTAAATAGCATTTAACTAACTATATGTCCCTGAAACTGATTTGTTACTAGCTTTACATAAACTATAATAGCATTTTTTGGCTTGATTGTCAATAAAAACAGCATTTTATCCCTGAGCTGACGTAAAATACTTTTGAACCAAATGTGTACTCGTTTTAGCCTTTTTCTGAACCTTTCCTTGTCCCATACCCCCTCTTTGATAATATGAGGATTCATGCGAAAATGGCCATTATGAGCGAAACCAAACTACTGGCTTGGAACACCTCGGTCCAGATGATGGGGAAAGCCGTATCCACGGCCATTGGCGTTGTAGTCATCGGCTTGATGACCAGATCCTTGGGCCAGGAAGGTTTTGGCATCTACACCACGGCTACGGCTTTTTACCAAGTTTTTGCACTGATCTTGGACTTAGGCATTAACGTGATGCTCGTGCAGATGCTAGGCGAACACGCTGGCGACAAGGCTTACGAGGACCGCGCCACCAGCGCCACCTTTACCCTGCGCCTATTCTCGGCTCTCATCCTGCTCACGGCTGCGCCCATACTGGGTCTGTTCATGCCTTATCCTTGGATCCTCAAGCTTGCGCTCTTCGCCATCTGGGGCTCTTTCCTTTCTAGCGTGCTTAATCAAATCGTCATCGGCGTACAGCAACGGCATTTCAAGATGCATATCGTGGCGCTAGCCGAGGTGGTGGGAAGATTGGTGACACTAGTCGGCATCATCGCGGCACGCCATTACGGCTGGGGTCTCGTGACCATGGTGTTCATCGTGTCGCTCGGCGGAGTGGGAAACTTTTTGTTCAATTTCTTTTTCACGCGACGCATCGCCACGTTCCGCTTGAGCTGGGATCCGGATTTTTGGCGCACCTTGCTCACCCGCACCTGGCCCATCGGCGTATCCATCATCTTCAACCTCATCTATTTTAAGGCTGATACTTTGGTCCTGTCTTATGTGCGGCCCATGAGCGAAGTCGGCATCTACGGGGCGGCTTATCGCGTGCTGGAGATCTTGAATACGCTGCCTTTCATGTATGCCGGCGTGCTCTTGCCGCTCATCGCACACGCCTGGGGCAAGCAAGACCGCGACCGCTACAACCGGCTGATCCGCAACTCCTATGCAGCCATGACAATCCTGGCCGCACCCATGCTGCTCGGCACTGCGGTGCTGGGCGGGCAAATCATGCGTTTCGTAGCTGGCCAGGCTTTTGCGGCTTCGGGCGATGTGCTTAAAATCTTGATGCTGGCCGTGGCCATCATCTTCTTCGGCACCGTGTCGTCGCACGCCATTGTGGCTTTGAACGCGCAACGCCGCACCATGCCGCTCTACATCACCACCGCGCTCATAATTCTTGTTTCGTACATCATCTTCATTCCAGTCTACGGCATGTTCGCCGCTGCCTGGCTCACGGTCGCATCCGAAGCCATCGTAGCCATCGGAACGACTTTGATTTCGCTCCGCATCACGCACACGCATTTGCATTGGAGCCCGATACTTAAAGCCATAGCCGCAGCCATTATCATGGCCCTAGCCATCGAACCGCTCAAGAACCTTTGGCTGCCCATACCTTTATGCAGCGGCGTGCTGATCTATTCGGTGCTGATTCTGTTGTTCGGCGCCATCTCGCGCGACACGCTGAAAGAGATTTTGTCATTCCGCCGCGGTACGCCCACGGCTGACATAACAACCTGACTGCCATGACATTCATTTTAATTTTGCTTGCACTGGGCTGGGGTATCTCGGCTTGGCAAAAACCGCGCCTGGCTATTTTGACGTTCCCCGCGTTACTGCCTGTTTATCTGTTGCGCGCCAAGCTCGGACCTCTGCCCACGACTTTGCTCGAACTCTTGTGGCTCGCCACGGTTTGCGGCGTGACGCTGAAAAGCGGCTGGCACATCTGGACGCAAGGCTGGCTAAACGCCAAATCCTGGCACTTGGCTCTCGCGCTCTGGTGCTTAGCCACGATTGTCGCGATTTTTGTGGCGCCGAATCACGTCGCGGCACTGGGCTTGTGGCGCGCCTATATCTTGGAACCGATTTTGTATTTCATCTTGCTCCTGGCTTTTTTGAACAACGAAAAAGACAGGAACGTAGTCATCAAATCATTGATTACCGTGACAACGTTCATCGTGGCCTGGTCAGCTATTCAGTTTCTGACCGGACACGGCATACCGCACCCCTGGGACACTGGCTTTATGACGCGCCGTGCCACTGGACCCTTCCCTTTCCCCAATGCTGCGGCTTTATTCTGCGCACCTATCGCCGCGTTGTGCTTCGGCTTGGTGCTGTTTTGGGTCTCAAGTTCCAAATCCCAAGCAACCCGCTACCAGCTACCAGCTACTTTCTTATGGCTCGGCTTTAGTTCTGCCACGCTGGCGACTTTACTGGCCAAGAGTTTAAGCGGCTCTTTGGCCATCCTAGGCTGCGTCTTATTCTCCTTAATCATCAAACGTAAAACGCGCTGGTATGCCGTGGCTGCGGCACTGCTCGGTATCGTCATGATTCTGGCTGTTCCTACGCTGCGCAATACGACTTTCCAAACACTGTCGTTCCACGGTTGGTCAGGTAAGGTGCGGCTCATCATGTGGCAAGAGACCTGGAACATGCTTAAGGATCGGCCGATACTGGGCGCTGGTCTCGGTGCTTATCCGACCATGTTCAAGCCTTATCACACTGCTACTTACATCGAGATCTTCCAGTATCCGCACGACATACTGTTGAATCTATGGAGCGAAACCGGTCTACTCGGCATCTTGGCTTTTGCCTGGCTGGTTTTCATCTGGATTAAATTGTCAGCGCGGCCTAAATTCGACGCAACACGTTTTGCGCTCTGTGCTTTACCGCTCATCGCCATCCTGATCCACGGCATCGCTGATGTGCCATATTTCAAAAACGACTTAGCATTCATGTTTTGGATCTTGGCCGCTTTGGCCAGCTCCCTGGAAATGATTGATACAAAAAATCCGTCAGCCCAAAGCTGACGGATTTTTCTTTAGGTCTTTATTTGATGTTAGGATTTTTTCGGTTGCCCCATTGACCCAGCATACCACCACGTTGGAACTTACCCATGTCGCGGATAGCTGTGGCTGTGACAGACGTCCCATTCAGCGTACCTACCGCAGTGACCTGATCCCCGACCTTAACGGCACTGATGTTTGAGGTTGTGCCTGTGGCCATGCCTGTGATTATGACAGCTGAACTTGCATCGATGCTATAAGCTGCTTTATTGCGACCCGTGACTGAAAGGGTTGAACCGTTAATGACGGTTACCGATCCGGAAAAAATGTTACGCCCTTCAAACGATTGGTCGTTAATGCTCTTGGCTATGACAGTCGTACCGCTCATGGTACCCATGATCATCAACTTATCACCAACCTGGACGTTACTGAGCGACAGACCCGATGATCCCATGCCCTGCATTAGCTTGGCTTGGCTGGCATCAATTAGGTAAACCGTTCCCGAGGCATTTGTCAGCGTGATGCTGGTGCCGTTAATGGCTGACGCAGTTCCGTTAACGCCGTTCTTCGGCATGGTCACGGCCTTTGGTTTTTTTACCGGAGGTGTGACCTTTTTGGTAGTGACTTTTTTCGGAGTGACCTTTACCGGCGTGGTTTTCTTTACACTGTGTATGACGGGCTTCTTGACCGGAACTTTATGGCTCACGACTTGCGCTGATAAAGCCGAAGGAATGGCAAGTGACGAGACGACGGCCGCCACAGCCAATATACGAGAAAGTTTTGGCATATATTCTGTATTGTTTACGAATAATCTGTTAGCTATCTATATTTACGACACGCTGCGGCATTTGGGTTCCGATCCAAACAACCTCCAGCGTTCTATGATACAGACCCCGGACTGAAGCGTTACTGAATAATGCTAATTTTTGTCTACTTAGAGGAAAGCAGATCTAGCAGATTATCTTTTACCACCACATCCGAAATCGAAACTGCGTCAGACTGTTGTTTGAGCAAAACGCCACAATCGTCCAACGGAAGGCTCTTGGTGCCGGTCGCATCCCAACACGTTCCTTGTTCCGCTGCGTTATCAGCCGAAAATCGATAAAACAGTGACGGCGTCAAAATTCCGCGGATGTTTCCGCTGGACAGCTCGCGTTCCACCACGACATGCATTTGATCGCCCAATATATCCTGCCCCAAAACCGTGAACGGCGCCTTAAGACCGAGCAAAGAGCTCGCCGTGGGATACAGATCCAAGTGGCTGCCTGGCGTGGAGTTGGTGCCCGTCAAATCCGTATGCGGAGCCAGCAGGATGAGCGGAACTTGGTTCTTGTCGAATTCCGAAGTCAGCGCTAACTGGCTTGGTTCCAATATCGAGCGAATATCCGTAAAACTCTCATGGTCGCCGTAGATGAATATCAACGAATCATCGTAGAGCTCTTCTTGCTTAAGACGATCGATGAACGCGCCGATGGCCGCATCCGCGTAATGGATGGATTCAAGATATCCGCGCTGCTGCCAAGTGAGCTGCATGTCTGACGGGATATCCAGCGTCTTAAGGTCATCCGGAAGTTCGAACGGCGTATGCGAGCTCAAAGTTATGACCGTGGCCATGAAAGGCTGCGGGAATGACTTCATCTTGTCCGCAGCTTGCTGCAAAAAATCATTGTCGCACAAACCCTCGTAACACACGGGGCGCGGCACAGTAAAATCCTCGCGGCTCATGATCGTCTGATATCCCAAACGTGGATAGATGTTGGCGCGATTCCAAAAGCTAGGCACGTCGCCATGCAGCGCATACGTGGCATAACCGTTCTGCTTGAGCAGCGAGGGCAAAGCCCGATAATCATCATATGCATGGCTCACAAAAGCCACTTCATCTGGCAAAGCGTATAAAGAATTCAATGTTATGAACTCCGCATCAGCCGTGTTGCCCGGGCCAATCATGGAATAATAATTATCAAAATACATACCGTTCTTAGTCAGCTGGTTGAGACGCGGCGTAATTTCCTGATTTCCGATCTTTTTTCCGATGACTGCGTTCTCCAATGATTCAACTTGGATAAAGATGAGGTTGCGGCCGCGCAACATGCCGAAAGTTTTATCCGTTGGCGCAGATGCAGGTCGTGCCGCATTCCAATCCGAGACAAACTGCTGCTGCTCGGGCGTGGCGCCATGGCGGCTCGTGGCAAAACGCACCGCATCCTGCAAAAAATAATTGACTACGCCTGTCCTGGCTACCATAGTATCCAGACTGTAGAGCTTGCCGGAGCTGAAAAGGTTGACCGTGTTCACGATTTCCTTGGATTCGGCGGCGTGCAGATAGACAAAGCCCGACCAGAACAGCGCTACGATCAGGGCGGCGGCGCAGATTTTTTCCCAGTGAACCAGCTGCGGATGAGGTTGCCGTTTGCGGGTCAGGAGAAATACCGACAAGACGGCAAGCGGACCCACGACAAACAACAGCAAACGCCAGGTCAGCAGCCTCTCAATGGTACCCGTTACATACATCGCCTCGCGCGAATACATCAAAGATGAAGCTTGGAGAAAACCACCGGAGTAAGTGAAGTAAAGATATTGCGAGATGAAAATCAAAGAGATGGCGCAAGAGACTATGCCGAGATATATGTATCGCCAATGTTTATTCAGGAGGACCGCCGGCCCGAAAAGCAGCATGCCGAGCGCGCAAGTGACGATGGTTTGCTTGAGCAAATCGCCTGGCTCATGGATATTGAGCCACAGATTGAATATGCGATTCTGCAACATGAATAACGCAACCAGGAGTAGGGGTGGCCAGGCGGCCTGAAAATAGCGTCTGCTGCGACCAAATGTCATGTTCGGCAAGCATATATGGTTTAGTTGATTTTGTTAAACCCCAT
>CAIKNB010000096.1 GCA_903828685.1 Candidatus Uhrbacteria bacterium
AAGAACCGTAAGAAGTTACGGTTTTGGGTTTTGGGGCGATTGGCAAGTTACCGGTATCGCGGTTTTTCACCCGTAAGCTGATTTCCGTTCACCAACGGGTCACTGCAAGATCGAGCCTAGTGCACTTTGCGATCAGAGGGCAGTGAGATCTCGAGGCCGCAGTACGGACGCTTTTCTGCTTCTCGCTCGACCGACGGAGTGATGAGGGCAATGTATTCTGCCTGCCGAGAGGCAACGTCGATGACTTCCATAACCTCACGGACTTTCAGATGTCTGTCCGCTCGGATGAACAGTAGCCGTTCTGCTCTCGTCTTGAACGCGTCACGTAGTCGCACTTCTAGCTCGCCACGCTTCACCGCTTCGCCTCGGAGCATCATCGAGTGATCTCGTGATATTTCCAGAACGAACAGGGTGTAATCGCCGCAATATGTCGGCAGCTTGGGAAGGTAGACGATAAAGCCCCTTGATGATGCCAAGGCTACGACAGTCAGGGTCAGCAGCAGCAGCAACGCCATGCACGGAGTCGCGTTCAAGAGATGTCGTTGCATTCTTCCGCCCCTGGTGGTAGACACCGGATGTCTCTCGCTGGTTCCATCAAGGTGACAAGTCGTCGGCAGAGTAAGTGGTGTGCGAACTGCGCGGCCCAACGGGATGAGCGGCGGTCAATTTTCGGAAAGCCGGTTTCACCGCCATTTCAATGCGGATGCTTCTTCGCTACAAAACTCGTGGGCTAGCGGTCGATGCCTCGTTCTCGTGGTAGTGGATGAGACCGGCCCGTTGATCCCTCAACGCGTTTCTGCGTGGGCTGAACTGGTCGCTGGGATGTTGGTCTGGGTGCAATCAATGGTGGCAATGGGTGACTTGGCTCGACCACTAGGCAGTTCCTATGGATCGCACAATTGATCTCATTGTCCAGCGGGGGAACTATCAACATGTGCCGAACAGTCTCTGCAACGAGGGCCGCTAGGAAGAGGATGGCAAGAATGCTCGCGATGACGATTGGTCGGCGCTCCACCAACATAGAACCCTCACCAGCATAGTCGCTCTATATGACACCGCGTTGAACAGCGGAGTTCCGCACAGATCGCCGTTGCCATCCAACTCCTTGAAAGTGCGCTTATCGTAGACTGATCCATTTGGTCGCGGCTGTGCGGGATGTGGGTGAACGCCGCCCGAGAACCTTAGCCACGCTTTGGCGTGATGATCGCCGACCATTCGTCCTAAGCGCACCGCTGCCATCGAGTTTTGGGCAGTCTCTGTGTAACCTGTGGAACTTGGACCGGTACCTTCCGGGTACGAATTCGCGTCCTACCGCTTATAGTGTCAGTGTGAGGCCCTGTTCGATTGCGCGGGCAAGTGCGCTTTCGTCAACCGACCACAAGATATGGGGCTCGCCGACATTCGGCCACTGAATCCTGGGGCGCAGTGCTTGACTTCGAACTAGGAGCCGGGTATTGTGGAGTCACCCCCCCGAGTGGCCGTCCGATCGCTGGTGCGATCCGGGCGAGCTAAATCCATTGCCAAACTGCTGAGAGGATGACGCTTTGCTGATTCTAAAGCGCATTGAAATCCAGGGGTTCAAGTCGTTTTGCGACCGCACCGAGATGCGTTTCTCGGGCAGCGGACTGGCGGCGGTGGTCGGCCCGAACGGGTGCGG
>CAIKNB010000097.1 GCA_903828685.1 Candidatus Uhrbacteria bacterium
CTCCTCGAGTTCTTGATAATTGCGGGTGCGATCGTTGGCGGCTTCATGGGCGCGCTGGAGTTCTTCGAGTTCATGCTGCGTTGACTGAAGATTCTCCGCCAGCCGCTTACGCTCAACGGCCAGGCGCTCGGCGTTGGCGGTCATGGTCTCGTTGCGTTTGATAAGCTCATCGTGTTCGCGATTTTGCTCTTCGAGGCGGGTGTTGGTGGAGTTGCGATAAGCCAGCGCATCGCTCTCGCAACGCTCCAGTTCATTAAGGCGGACCCGATAAAGCGTTTGCGACACGCCACAGCCAACAAACAGCAATGGCAGAAAGAGCAAAATTTTAATCGGCGAGGTCATGCGCATTTTTGATAGACCAAATACTACTGTCTACGGCCACTTAGCAAGTAGTGGATAATTTTTTGCAGATTTTGCAGATAGAAAAGGGTTTGCCAATCCTGTTAACAGCGCTGTTACTGAGATTTGGACAAGTCCGGTTTAAGCGCCAAGGCATATGTCCGGTTTACGTGGATATGCTCAAGCGGCCTCCAGCATGGGGTCGTCGAGGTTGAAGTGGGAGTCAAAGGACTGAATCCGGCGCTTTCCGAGCAGGACATGGAGAGTGCCGTCGAGGGTTAGCCGCAGGTCGACGGTGCGTTGTGCCAGGGGGCAAATGCCTTTGATCTTGGGTAGTTGAAGGTGCTGGTTTTGGAATCGAATGACATGATCGTTACCGACGACTCTGTGGTATCGGAGCGCGAAGATGGTTTGGGCATCGACTCCGGCCAGCGGCAAAAAAGCTGATTCACCCTCGATGGCAGGGACAATGGCGAAGCGCTTGTTGAATTTACGGATGAAGCGTGTTTGCAGGTAATGATTGGCCGAATCGTAGTCGGTGATGCCATGTTTTGCGAGTTCCTGCGGGAGGCGGCCCTGGAGCGTTCGCCATAGACGCTCGGAGCGGCCACGAGCCTGCGGACTGAAGGCGCAGATGAGTTCGATGCCCAAGTCATCGAGAATACGCTCGACCTGCGTTTTCTTGCTGCGGTCCGGTCCTTCCCCTGCCTTGGGCGTGTAGACGAAATGCGATGCTCTGTCGGTATAGAGAGCGCCAAACGTGCCCTGTTCCGAGATTAGCTCGCGCAGTAGTTCGAGTACGGTTCTGGTGCTCTCTTCGGGAACAAAGCGCCCTGCAAGGATTTCTCCGGTCGCATCGTCGAGAAACACCAGCATGTCCTGCATGCCATTATCCGCTGACTTGAACCAGCGATGCTTGCTGCCGTCGAGATGGATCATCATCCCTCGCATCGGTTTCCGTTCTCGTCGCCTGCGATACTGTTTGCGTTTCCGCTGGCGCTCGACGTAGCCCACGGCGAGCAGCAGGTTCTTCGTCCAGCTATAACCGACCTTGATGCCATGTTCCGCGACCAGTTCTTCCCAAAAGTGCCGGACATTGAATCCCGCATAGGTGGTCCGATAAAGTTCCATTACCCGCCTCGCCGTCTCCTCCGAGATGCGGTTCTTCGGCACCTTGCCCAACCGCATATCGCGCAGTCCATCGATGCTATTGACCTGATAGCTCAACCTCAGGCGCCGCAGCTGCCGATCCGAGATGCCTAATACCTGTGCCGCATCCACCCAGCGCATTTCTCCTTGTAGACATTTCTCAATAATTTCACACCTTTTCATCATCCGCTCCTTCGCGGACAATCGAGCCAGGCGATCTTTTCGCATCCTTCGAGATGCCTGGTTCGCTGCCCGCTTGGCAATGCGGACATGTCCCTTGGCGCTTATCCCGGACAGATCCCTTACTGTCTACAGAATCATTTTTCCTCCACGCTCTACCCGCGATTTTATGTTAACTTGATTGTGCGATGAATCTACGCAAAACGTTTTTCATCCTGCCCAATCTATTCACACTGGCGAGTGTGTTTTGCGGTTTTTTCGCCATAGCCACCGTTGCTACCGGTGGTCCCGCCAATATGTCCCAGCTTTATCAAGCGGCCATCGCCGTGTGCTTCGGTTTCTTTTTCGACCTCTCGGATGGACGGGTTGCCCGCTTGACCAAAACCCAATCGGCCCTGGGACTACAGCTTGATTCGCTCGCCGACATGGTCACCTTTGGCGTAGCTCCGGCGCTCATCGTGTACCGCTGGGGCCTCGAGCGACTAACCGTGCGCATACCCCATATCGGCAATCATCTGGGGCTTTTTGTAGCCTTTGTTTGGGTGGCCACGGCCGCCCTGCGCTTGGCCCGCTTCAACGTGCTGACCGCCAATGAAA